>JBGUMQ010000062.1:0-21720 GCA_045116915.1 Sphaerochaetaceae bacterium
AATCTACAGGACGTTCATCCTGATGTCGCTTGCCGAGGAGTACTCCAGGCGCGGCATCGCCATGCAGCTCCACATGCAGAGCTCAAGGAACAACAACACCCGCGGGTTCAATGCACTGGGACCCGACACCGGCTACGACGGGGTCACGGACAGGGAGATCGCGCACAACCTCTCCAGATTCCTCGATACGCTGGACATCAACGGAAAACTGCCCAAGACGATCATATACTCGCTGAATCCCAAGGATTACTACGTGATCGGGACATTGATGGGCTGCTTCCAGCGCGATATCCCCGGCAAGATCCAGATGGGAAGCGCATGGTGGTTCTGCGACCATATCGACGGCATGACGGAGCAGATGAAGGTCCTGGGCAATCTGGGTCTCCTTTCGCGCTTCATCGGCATGCTGACCGACAGCCGCTCGTTCCTCTCCTATCCCAGGCACGAGTACTTCAGAAGGATCCTCTGCAACATGCTGGGGACCTGGATGGACAACGGGGAGATCCCTGCGGACTACGACCTGGTCGGCGGCATGGTGCAGGACATCTCGTTCAACAACGCGAAGAAGTATTTCGAGGGCTGATTCTCTCGATGGGGTATCGGATATGAAGGAACTGTTCATCGAGTCACCCGGAGTCGTCAGGTTCCGGGATGCGGAAATGCCTGTCAGAAAAGAGGGCGAGGCGATCCTGAAACTCCTGTACGGCGGGATCTGCGGAAGCGATCTGGGATCGTACAGGGGTACGTTCGCGTACTTCGACTATCCCAGGATCCCCGGCCATGAGTTCTCGGCGGAGATCGTCGACATCGACGAGGACAACGCCTACGCTCTGAAGAAGGGCATGGTCGTGGTCTGCAATCCGTATTTCAACTGCGGCAAGTGCTATCCCTGCAGGACGGGACGTGTCAACGTCTGCGAGCACAACGAGACCCTCGGAAGCCAGAGGGACGGCGCCTTCAGGACCTATATATCGATGCCTCTGGACAGGATCTATTACGGCAAGGGACTGGACCCGAAGCTCCTGGCATGTGTCGAGCCTTTCTGCATAGGTCTGCACGGTGTGAACCATGTGGAGCTGAAGAAGGGCGACCGGGTGCTTGTCGTCGGTTCCGGCACCATAGGGATCTTCGCCGCAACGGCCGCGAGGATGAAGGGCGCAACCGTCGTCATGGCCGACATATCAGAGCAGAAGCTTGAGAAGGCCAGGCGGGACTTCGGCATCGACGGCACGATCCTGAACGACAGCCATGAGAACTTCATCGCGCAGGTCATGGAGATGACCGACGGCTGCGGCTTCGATGTCTGCATAGAGGCCGTGGGACTGCCGTCCACATTCCAGGACTGCATCGACGCCGCCTGCTTCGGAGGATCGGTTGTCCTCATCGGGGTGGGAAAGAAGAACCTGGACTTCAACTTCACGATGATCCAGAAGAAGGAGCTCCACGTATACGGCTCCAGGAACGCCCTCAAGAAGGATTTCCTGGAGACGATCGATGCGATGGCCTCCGGCAAGCTGGATCCGGGCAATGCCATCACCGACATCTACGCGTTCAGCGATGCCCCCAGGGCTTTTTCCGAATTCTCCGCCAATCAAGGTTCGAAACTCAAGGTCCTGCTGGATTTCTCACGGTGAATGTCTGGATTGAGGCAGTTTGCTTGGACAGGCTTGGATCGCGGCAATTCCATGAGAGTATAAGTTGAATCTCTCCAAATTCCAGAAAAAAAACGTATTTTTGGAGAGAAATCTCCAAAAACACGAAAAAAAATCGATTTTTGGAGACCGACATCGTGTCTGCGAGTAGACTCCTCATGGGCACAGACCGATTCACACCCTGTGCAGTGCTTGGCACCTCCGCTGGCGTCAGCCCGCCTGGCTGTGGGGCCGCGGGCATCCTGGCTGCGGCTGACCACCGCACAGGTTGCGAACAGCCTGCGCACAATCGTCGTTGCATGCTTCGAATACGCAACTTGACTGACCTGTTTCATGGATCAACTTGGCAGATTTCTCCGCAAATCCTGATTTCTTTGCATCCGGCTTTCTGCAGAGCCTTGCAAAGGCCGTATCCTGTAGGACCGGCCTCGTAACCCGCTTGGACAGCGCAATCACCAAGATTGAATTCCTTAAGGGTCTTCCTGATTGCTTTGATCAGATGATCGGCTCCGGCTGCTATTGTGCCGATTTCATAATCAAGCACAACATCATCAAGGCGTCCGAACATGTGGGCAGTGTTCGTATCCTTGTGGACATCGATTCCAATGTAGATTATTCTTTCCATAGTGACCTCCGCTTGCATGTGCTAAGGCAACATGCTCAGTTGTATTCATCCTAAGTATGCTACCGAACTCACGTCTTTGCAAAACTCAGGAGGTCACTTCATATTGTCTAACTATTGATCCAAGTGTTAAGTGGAGCAATGGAGAAATTCAATTTTGGTTTCCCTTTGGTTATAGCGAGACTTTTGTGAATGGAACAACTACATATAACATAAGCAATTGCACAAGAATATCTGTAGGTTCAGGAAAGAATAATACAAAGTTGCTGGTTGAAAGTATGGGAGCTAAAGCAAATACTACTTCGGGAGGAGGGAACAATTCTCCAACACCTTATTATGCTGCAAAATGTTGTTATGATTTATCTCTTATTGTCGACGGAGTTGTTTATGCTGACTGGTTCCTCCCTAGCAAAGGCGAGTTGAACTTGATGTATACAAACCTGAAAAAGAAAAATTTGCTTGGAAACTTTTATCGAGACAATAAGTATTTGTCTTCAAGCGAATACTCTGAGAATCCAAAATATGTCTGGGTTCAAGCGTTTGACGAGATAGGGAATCAAGAATATGCCACGCGCTATGCTTATATGACAGGGTTCTATAGTGTCCGTCCAATCAGAGCGTTTTAGTCTTTGGTTTTCGACTGTACACGGAGGAAAGAGATGGGTCAGAAAGATATAGATTGCATGTTATGTATGTCTTTGAAGTGGAAGCAAAGGAGCTATGATGCTATCGTCTCTTCAGCGGGGAATAAAGAGAAGTTTGTGGAAGCGGTGCTGGAATGCGGCAAGGGTGGACATGTACTACGCACTGTTTCTGAACCGGAAAGGGATGCCTTCGGTGCTTGGGTTTTCGATCAATATGACATGATTCTTGCAGGTAAGCTGAGGTTGTCTGATATTCCGCGTTTTGGAGGAAGGGCTCCCAGGTCTTGGGTGTCTAAGATATGCCATATCCTAAACCCTTGGGATTATCCGATAATCTTTGATTCGATCGTTAGAGAGAGGCTTGGTCTGACTGAAAGATCATGGCAATCTGTTATGGAGAAAATGAGGAAGAAAAAAGACTCGGTCTCACGTCAGGAACTCTACGAATATGACTCAAAACTGTGGGCGGGTGGCGTCTGACCACAACTGATGGTGGACATGATTCGCCGCTCGTGGTAAAAATGATTTGCCATGGGTATCCTTCAGGTTCAGAACATCGATTTGTCCTTCGGGGACAGGACTCTTCTCTCGGGCGTCTCGCTGACTTTGGGCGAGCATGCCAGGGCCGCGCTCGCAGGCGGCAACGGGGAAGGGAAGTCCACGCTGATGAAGATAATCGCCGGCCTGATGCCATGCGACGGCGGGCAGGTGACCAGGACCCGCGGCATGAGGGTCTCCTACCTTCCGCAGAGCGACATCGTCCTCAGGGACAACACCGTCTACGATGAGATAGAGAAGGGTTACGCCCGATTCCAGGAGAACCTGGACAGGCAGCATGAGATAGAGGGCCTTCTTGTCACCGACCACTCGGACGAACTTCTGATGGAGCTGAACGAACTCCAGGAGAGCCTGGTCGATTCCTCATACTACGACAGGGAGCAGGAGATATACGCGGTCGCGCGCGGACTGGGGTTCACGTCGGCGGACATGAAGCGCCCGTGCAACGAGTTCTCCGGCGGCTACCAGATGCGCATAGCCCTCGCCAAGGTCCTGTGCGAAAGCCCCGACCTGATGATGCTGGACGAGCCGACCAACTACCTGGACATAGAGGCACGCCTCTGGCTGGAGAGCTATCTGAAGAAATACAGCGGCTCGGTGTTCCTCGTCTGCCACGACAAGGGCTTTCTGGACGACACTGTCAACGAGGTCTACGAGCTGTTCAACTCAAGGCTCACGCGCTACAGCGGCAACTACAGCTTCTATGAGAAACAGCGCAAGCTGGAGATCGAGCAGCTTGAGGCCGCATACAGCCGCCAGCAGGCGGAAATAGAGCGCACCGAGCAGTTCATAGAACGTTTCAGATACAAGGCCACAAAGGCGAAACAGGTGCAGAGCAGGATCAAGATGCTGGACAAACTGGAGCCTGTAATCGTTCCATCCCATCTGAAAACACTGCATTTCTCGTTTCCTGAGCCACCGCACAGCCCAAACGACATGGTCGTTGTGGAGCACATGACCAAGAAGTACGGAAGCCAGGTTGTGTTCCGGGATTTCGACATGATCGTCACCAAGGGCCAGCGTCTGGCCGTCACCGGACACAACGGAATAGGAAAGAGCACGCTGCTGAGGATCATCGCCGGGCAGGACCCGGATTTCACCGGAGTTGCAAGGCTCGGTACCGGAGTGAAGACCGGCTACTATGCCCAGGACACGGCAGATTCGCTGGACATGTCCGGCACGGTCTTTTCCCAGGTCGCATCCTACGGCACGGAGGGTGCCATCCGCAACGCGCTGGGCTCGTTCCTGTTCTCGGGCGACGACATACTCAAGAAGGCATCGGTCCTGTCCGGAGGGGAGAGGTCGCGTCTGGCACTTCTGAAGATACTCCTGCAGCCTGCGTCGCTTCTGATCCTGGACGAGCCGACGAACCATCTGGACATCAATTCCAAGGACATGCTGCTGAAGGCGCTCCAGGAATACAGGGGGACGATCATCTTCGTCAGCCACGACGCCTATTTCATCAGGGCGCTGGCGGACAGGATACTCTATCTGTCGGACGGCGAGCCGGAGTTCTTCAACGGGGACTACGACTACTTCCAGTGGAAGCTGGACCAGAGGCTGGGGATCGAGGCCGACGCTCCTGCGGCGAAACTCAAGGCCCCGAAGAGCCAGGCCGAGCGCGACAGCGAGTTCAAGGCATCCTTCGATTTCGGAAGCAAGGCACCTGTCATGGACAGGGCCGAGGCCAACAGGCTTCGCAACAGGCGCAACAAGCTCAAGTCCGAGATCGCGGCCCTGATGGAGAAGGTCGATGATCTGGAGGTCAGGATAGCAGAGGTCAACGCCCTGATGAACCTGCATGAGAACTACAGCAACGCCCAGAAGATAGGGGAGCTGGCACGGCAGAAGCAGGAGCTTGAGGACAGCAAGAACGACCTGGAGCTGCAGTGGATCGACAAGTCCGATGAATACGAGAGGGAGTTCGGTCCGGATTCCGTCAGCTGAGGGTCCACTTCAGGATCGTGACCCGGTAGATGGATGAAACCGGGAAGCTCCTTTCCATCCCCTCCGGCATGATGCGTGCCTTGAGGACACTTCCCTTGGAATCACCTTTCAGCAATCCGACAGGCTGGACAATGAGCTCGTCGTCGGTGAGCTCCAGACGCAGCAGGGGGACCTCATCCCTGTCTTTTCCACGGAGCGCCGCCCTGAGGATGGATATCTTGGCGTTGTAGTCGAACCCGCTTGCCGAAGGCAGAGTGGCATAGCGGAAGTTCTTCCCGATCTGGCTTTCGGACACAATCAGCCTTGCATCTATTAGTTCCCTCACATCATCCGTCAGACAACCGGTACGTGATGCGTACGAGAGCAGGCTTTTCTTCAGATGTTCTGCATCCGTCGTGTCGGTGGTGGTTCCTGCAGGGGATGGGGGCGGGACGAGGACAGGTTCTTCCTCCTGAGTCGTGTCATCCTCTTCAACGGAGGATGCTCTTGAAACCGGGATGGGGAGGTCCTCGATGTCCATGGCATAGGCAAGGGCCTCCTGCCAGCGGCGGCTGTCGCCTCTGTCCATCACGAAGACATTTCCCGGAAGCTCGCTTATTATGTGGTCCTTGATTTCGGGATGCATCCTGACTATCCTGCCGACCTGGTCGTCGCACCTTATGACGATGCCGTCGTAGACCGTGATCCTGGAGAACGATGTCTCCCACATCCTCATCTGGTCGTTGTCCTGTATATCCAGGAAAGCCTGGATCTGTTCCCTTGACAGACCAAGGTCCAGGGCCCTTGTGAAACTGCCTTTGGTGATACGGTACCTTACAAGCCTGTCGCACACATCGATGTCCGCGAATATGTACAACATATCGTTTTCTTCGGGAATTCCGAAGTATGAGACCTCCATATCGGAGTCCATGCTCAGACCGGAACGTATGGGCTGTTTTTCCTCAACGGCCGGATTCAGGTACAGACGGCCGTCCGATTCCGACAGGAAACCAGTGGCTTTCATGTCCTCCAGCACCTGTTGCGACTGGCCGTCATCCGAACCCGAGAGGATCGAATACAGGCAGGTGAATGCCTGCTCTTCCATGCCGTGGGTCCTGAGGAAACCCAGAAGCACCGGGACAGAGCGGCTGTCGGCCATGGGAACGGCCTTCATCAGGAGCCCCAGGGGGCCGGCCTTGAGAACGGTCTCCGCCTTCCGGCGGTCCAGTATGAACCTCGTGTCCCTTATGGTCACGACTCCGGATCTGACGAAGAGCCTCTTGAGCAGTGTGAACATCTGCAGGCATTCCTGTTGCTGGAACTGGGGGAACACCATGGCCAGTCTGCCTGATTTCATGAAGTGGTGGGCGTTCGCCTCCCTGACCGGGACCGATCCACCGATCAGCAGGTTCAGGCATGCGCTGACGACGTTCCTGTCCGCGAACGGACCTCCATCGGGATGTGTGCCGTCCTTTCCGAAAACCAGGTCGGGGTCGAACAGGTCCTCCGCGACCTGTCTCAGAACCGGATTGACCGAATACCTGCCGTCCGTATACATGACCAGGAGCCTGTCCTTCAGCGAATCCATGCATGTGAGGACAACAGGGTAGCTGTCGGCACTGAAGAACCGTCTGATCTCCCTGCCGGATGCGCTCCCGGCCACCAGCAGGAAGGAAAGGTATTTCCTGTCGGCTTCGTCCACGGATGCGCGGATGCGGCTCCTGTTGCCGCTGTCGGCAAGGAAGGATACGATCCTGTCGTTCAGCAAAGGTTTGTGGAACGGGGTGGGGACACGGCCCAGGACCGTGTTGGCGATGAAGAAGTAATAGTCCTCGTCAAGAGAGTTGAGGTATGAGATAAACTTTTCCCTGCCGTCCATCATGCCTCCCTTGTCTCGTATCTGTATCCCTGCTCCACAAGGAACCTCTGCCTGTTGGCCGAGAATTCCTCCTCGACTGTGTCCCGTGTGATCACGGAGTAGAAGAAACAGCTCTTCCTCTTGGGTCTGAGGATCCTGCCCAGCCTCTGGGCTTCCTCCTGACGTGAACCGAAGGTCCCCGATATCTGGATGGCCACCGAGGCGTCGGGAAGGTCGACCGCGAAGTTCGCCACCTTGGAGACGATGATGACCTTCTCCGAACCGTCCCTGAACCTGGCGTAGAGCTCGTCCCTCCTGCTGTTGGACGTGCTGCCGGTGATGACAGGGAACCCGAAATGCCTGTGCACCTCCATGAGCTGGTCCAGATACTGGCCTATGATGATCATGCTCTCTCCCTTGTGCTTGGAAAGCAGTGCCTCCACCACGGCCATCTTGGCCCTGTTCATGCTGGCGATCTTGTACTTCTCCCTTTTGGGCGCGACGGCGTACGGGAGCTCCTGGTCGGAGGGAAGGGCGGTGCGGACCTCTATGCAGTATGCATCGGCTATCCAGCCGGCCTGCGAGAGGTCCGTCCACGGGATGTCGAACCTCTTGGGCCCGACAAGGCTGAACACATCCTCCTCACGGCCGTCCTCGCGGATCAGGGTCGCCGTCAGGCCCGCCCTGTACACGGACTGGAGTTCGGCGGTGATCTTGAAGACCGGCGCCGGCAGCATGTGGACCTCGTCGTAGATCACAAGGCCCCAGTTGCCTTCGCGGATGATGTTCATGTGCGGGTAGTCATCGTCCTTGGATGCCCGGTATGTCAATACCTGGTAGGTGCATACGGTGATGGGGCGCAGCTCCTTGCGCTCGCCCGAGTACTCGCCGATGAGATCGGGGTCGATGTCCGTCTTGGCACGCATCTCGCTTATCCACTGGTGGACGGCCACGACGTTGGGGCACAGCACCAGGGTGCGGGTCCGCAGATGCGCCATCAGGCTCAGACCGACGACCGTCTTCCCGCTGCCGCAGGGCATGACTATAGTCCCGAATCCGGTGCCGGGGCCCATGTCGCCAAGAATCGATTCCACGGCGAGCTTCTGGTAGTCCCTAAGTTCCACATTCAGGTCCATGGGGACCGGTTCGGACTTGGAAAGCGGTATGCGGTCGTCAACGGGGTAGCCGCGGCGGATGAGCTCCAGCTTGGCCGTGCCCCTGTCGTACCTGCGGATCGTGAAGCGCGAGGGGTCATCTGTCCTGCCGAGAATGCCGCCAAGGTTCTTGTCAGATGAGACAGCCATGGCGATGAAAGGATCCGAAACGGACAGCACGTACGACCCGTCGTCGCCCGGAGTCAGTACGAGTTTCCCGAAACGGGACGAGATGTCCTCTATGTAGGTGCGTACCGCATGCGGGATATCGAAGCGCGACCATCTTTCCAGACGCTCCAGGATCCCGGAGGCGGACAGGCCGGCGCTTGCGGCGTTCCACAACGAGATGGCGCTTATGAAGTAGGTGTGGACGTGTTCGGGCGCCTTGACCAGCTCGCTGAATGCGATTATCTGATCCCTGCAGTTGTTCGCTGCCTCCGAGTGCACGTCCAACATGAGCGTCCTGTCGCTCTGCACTATCAACGGCCTGTCATCCTGCATATCGCTCCCCCTGTGTGCCGGTTCGGGCGATAATTATATCACGGAAAACGGATTTATCGAACAGTTGGAGGTAAAGAAGTAGCGGGAAATGCCGTTTCCGGCAGCGGTTTTTCTCAGCAGGAAGCCGTTTTCCTGATCCTGACGGCTGAGACCGTGCCCTGTGCGTACATGTCCGTCCTGCGGATCCTTGACTTCTCGGCGATATCCAGGGAGTTTGTACGGCGTATCCTGTGTGTGGCTGTGGGCCGTCTGTCCGCGGTGATGCGGTATCTTATGGCACTGTGCTTCCTGACGTATTCGGCCTCGTTCAGGGCCTTGCGGTCCTCCGCGGCGTAGCGGTCCGGTTTCGTCCTCTGTGCGAATGCGATGATCGTCAGAAGCCAGATGACGGAGACACCCAGCAGGAAGATGGCGGCATATGAGGCCACGGTGGAGATCCGCTCTCCAGCGATATCCGATGCGGTTGCGATCAGACAGACCGTGGATCCGGCCAGAAGGGCAAGGCTCATCGCCATGGGGATGAGCCATACCGGACCGCGCCTGGATGCGGTGAGCCTTATGCAGAAAAGCACGCAGAAGAAGTCAAGTACAACTGTAGCAAGCGGATAGAGGTATTCTGTCATCACGCACCTATGGAATTATTCCTTCCATAATGATACCATACACGTGAAGATGAGGAAATAGCCATGCCATTCAAAAATGAACTGCCGGACAGCGTTCTCACATCAAGGGTGAAGTCAAGGACAGGAGTCGATGTCAGGTCTCCGTACTACAGGGACACGACCGCGATCATACACAGCTCCCCGTTCAGGCGTCTCAAGCACAAGACGCAGGTGTTCTTCGCACCCAGCAACGACCATATCTGCACCAGGATGGAGCACGTCCTGCATGTCGCATCCATCGCCACGGCGATCTGCAGGGCCATGGGCCTGGACGACGAGATGGCGTGGGCCATCGGAATGGGGCACGACCTGGGGCACACTCCGTTCGGGCACATAGGGGAGTTCATCCTGTCGGACCTGATGGTGAAGAACGGGTTCAAGCCCTTCGAGCATGAGATCAACGGTCTGCGTGTGGTCGATTTCCTCTCACACCTCAATCTCACGTATGCTGTCAGGGACGGCATCATCAGCCACTGCGGCGAGCACTTCATCAGATCGCTTTCACCGGATTTCCGTGTGAAGGACCTCGACTCGATCACCACAAAGGTCGGGATCAGACCGGCCACATGGGAAGGCTGCGTGGTTCGCTTCTCCGACCAGATCGCTTACCTGGGACGCGATTTCGAGGATGCCTCCAGGCTGGGCATAGTCTCAAGGGCCGAAATCCCCGCGATCTGCACAAAAGTACTGGGCTCCACAAACGGCGAGATAATCAACACACTTGTGGAGAATATGATCAGCACCTCGGAGAAGGAGGGGTGCATCGCGTTCAGCGAGGATGTGTTCGAGGCCGTCAAGGTGATGAAGGACTTCAACTACAAGCACATCTACCTTTCCCCCATGCTGGAGGGCTATGAGAAGTACTTCAGACGCCTGATCAACCTCATCTACGAGTACCTGAGCGAACTGCTGGACCGCAACGGTTTCGAACGCGAACCGTACCTCAAGGAAGGCAACATGCTCAGCGCGGGATTCTACAACTTCATCGTGGAGAAGAAGGATTCGTACCTCGAGCATGACGGGAATCTGGACAGGATAGTGTTCGACTACATCTCGGGCATGAGCGACAACTTCTGCATAGACTGCGGGAACGAGATCCTCAGGCCGGAACATCTGAACGAGTCGATAGAAAGGTCCCTTACGGGAAAGTGGTTCGACGCGGTCAGATGATCAGCGGGTCCTCTGCAGGTCCTGCAGGACGCGGTAGGCCTCGAAGCTGTCCGTACGCTTTATCACGAACGACAATTCCTCCACGGTGGAGAATATCTCCAGCACGTTGATGCTGCTCCATGCAAGGCGTCGCGCCGATTCGTAGACGATGCCGGGATTCTGTATCTCGGGCGAACCCCAGACCATGGAGATCGCGGCCATGTCCGTCTGCCTGTAGAGGAGTGTGCTTCCCTTTGTCATCTCCTCGATATCCGGAAGGAGGGCCTCGGAGACCCCGATGGTCACCGTGTTGGCGCTGGTGAGCACGTTCAGGAAGCAGTTGGCACCGTTGCGGGCGGCCGTCTTGTAGAGGAGCCCGATCCTCTGGACCAGCTCGGGGGTCTTCACGAAATCCAGATAGGCGATGTTCGTGTGCACGACCAGCGTGTACTTGAGGTTCTCCACCGCCGGTTCCCCGTCCGTCTTCTGGAGGTCCACGCCGTAGCGCCTGAGCGCCATGATTATGGCCGTCTCCTTCACATCCTTCCCGCACGACAGCGAGACCTCCTCCCTGATGCTCTGTGCGAAATTGGAGTAGTTGAGGAATCCCTTCCTCAGGACATCCCTCAGAAACGGTGTCTTGTCGACTATCTCCCTGACCTTTCTGCTTACGGACTCTGACATGGCAACCTCCGTTATTATTCCGGTTTATTTGTTATTATACTAACAGATGGTTCCGAATGCAACAGGATTTTGGGCTATCCGGCTCATTGTAGTGTGTTTTTCGAGGCTGTTATAAGAAATTACACGAACTGTAGACACTAGAACCATTGTAGTGTATCATTCTCCTACCAAGGAGAAAGAGAACACTATGAGATGTCCTGCATGCGGAGCGATAGAAGACAAGGTCCTGGAGACAAGGACAACGGGAAACGGCAGCGCCATGAGAAGGCGCCGCGTCTGCCTCGGCTGCGGGTACAGGTTCACGAGCTATGAACGTGTGGAGGACAAGCCCATCACCGTCATCAAGCGCAACGGGGACTACCAGAACTTCGACATCTCCAAGATCGAGCGCGGGATCCGCATGTGCACCGACAAGCGCAACATCGACTCCGAGGTGATAGAGAACCTGATCGGCGACATCGAGGAGGCCATCAAGATCCAGGCCGGCCCCAAACACGAGATCACCAGCACGGCCATCGGAGAGGAGACCCTCAAGCAGCTCTACAAGGTGGACAAGGTCGCGTACATCCGTTTCGCGTCGGTCTACCGCGCTTTCGACAATGTGGAGCAGTTCGTGAAGGAGATCGAGTTCCTGGCCCAGAAGGCGCAGGCCTGATCAGTACATCCTGATGTTCTCCTGCATCCAGGCGATGCAGCTTTTGTTCCCCACCAGAATCGGCAGACGTATCTGCTTCCTCTCCAGAAGCAGGCGGTCGTCGTATTCCACCTCGCTTCCGTCGATGTAGCACAGGTCCAGTCCGCTCTTGGCCAGGATGCCGTGTGCGGCCGCCACGTCCCATGCATAGCAGTACGGATTTATCGTGCAGTCCAGGTTGGAGAAGACCGCAGGGGCCAGCAGGTGGAGGATGCCGCTTCCGAATGAGCGGAGCTTGCCGTTATAATGGCTCATATCGAAATGGTTCAGTATATTCGAACCGATCACCAGCTGTTTCGGGACATCGTAATGCTCGGGAACCTTGTGCTCCTTCCCGTTGAGGAATATCCTGGAATCTCCCGGCATCGTGCAGATGAAGAGGTCCTGCGTCCCGATTCCGAAGCGGGGTGCGTAGACTATCGCGCCGCAGACCTTCCTGTCTGAATCCAGTATCCCCAGTGCCACGCACCATGATGGAAGTCCCTGGCTGTATGCATCCGTCCCGTCGATGGGATCCAGCACGAAAGTGAAGCGTGCGCCGTCCCTGAAATCCTTCAGGTCGGTCTCCTCCGTGATGATGTTGCAGTCCGGATAGAGTTCGCGGATCCTGGCTGTCGCGGCGTCGGAGACCGCAAGGTCCGTCTCCGTGAGGATGGATCCGTCGTACTTGAACGACCTGTGGATGTTGGCCTGGTTGGCTCTGGCGGCCTCGCCGCACTGGCGTATGGCGCTGCAGAGTCCGAAGAAAGCTGTCCCGTCCGCATCCTTGGGCAGGAATCCGTACCTGTCTGAAGGCTGTTCCTCATCCACCCTGATCCTGGTGATCGTCTCATCCGTCTTCGAAAGCGTGGTCTCCTGCATAAGCGGCCGTTCCTCCTTGAACTCATTTGTCTGTTGTGGTACTTTTTCCCCGATGCAGACGTTGCAATCCTACATCAAAAAAAGCGATGCCTTCAAGGCGTTCGCGAAGAACAGGAAGGACAACATCATGGTGGAGGGCCTGGACGGTTTTCCACTGTTCCAGTGTGCCCATATGATGGCTGCATCGGTCCCCGGAGTCACCTGGCTCATCTGTCCCACGGAGGAGATCGCCAGGGTCCTGTACACCAATTCCGACATGGTGGGCGGCATTCCCGTATACCTTCTTCCCGCATCCGGACGGGTGCTGTATTCCCCATGGGAAGGCTCGACCAAGGAGTACGAGCAGATCAGGTGCCTGGGTGCGGTGGCGACCGCCTCCAGGGCGCTTGTGGTCACGTCGATCAGGGCCATCTGCTCGCCGGTTCCGCGCAAGGGGGCCATCGACGACTCCAGCATGACCTTCAGGGTCGGACAGGAGCTCGATACCATGGCCGTGGCCGAAAGGCTGACCGCAGGCAACTACTTCCGCAATTCCAACACGACGATGCCCGGAGAGTTCACCATAAGGGGCGAGGTCCTGGACATCTTCCCGTACGGCTCGGACCTCCCCGTGCGCATATACCTTGACTGGGACAAGGTCGAGAGGATCTGCAGGTTCGAGCCGCTGTCCCAGCAGGTGACCAAGCAGCTCGGACACGTCTCGTTCCAGATCATGGACTCCACCGACGGCTCGGCCGTCGAGGGCGGAGGAATAGAAGGGTATTTCGGACCGGACGACTATTTCATATTTCTGGGTGACAAGAGGCTGGAAAGCAGCTACTCAAGCATGCAGATGGAGGCCAAGACCCTCTACAGGCGTGCGTACCAGGAGGATCGTAACGCAGTCAAGCCGCAGGACATGCTGTTCGATTACGCATCGTTCTATTCGGGACGGAAATCGAGCATGACCGTGCTGGACATCAGCGGCCAGACCCCGGGCGCGTACAGGTTCGACATCGACGGGCCGCGCTCGTATTTCGGGAACTTCACATTCTTCAAGCAGGACCTGGACGGACTTGTAGGGGATGGCTGGGAGATCGAGGTCTGCGTATCCACGACGGTGCAGAAACAGCGCCTTGAGACCATGCTGAGCGATTACGAGGGAATCACCTACAGGGTGTGCTCCCTTTCAGGCGGCTTCTCCATCCGCAGCTCCAGGTTCATCGTCTTCTGCGAGAACGAGATATTCGGACGCAGGAAACAGGTCATCAAGACGCTCCAGCATACGCAGACATCGGCCCTGGACAGCTTCGTGGAGCTGCACGAGGGCGATTATGTCGTGCATGTGAACTACGGCATAGGAATCTTCCTGAAGATAGACCGCGTGCGCGAGCGCGACTACATCAAGATACAGTTCGCAGACAAGGAGAACCTCTACGTCCCCATCGAGCAGGCCAACCTGGTCCAGCGCTACATCGGGTCGGCCGGTGAGGCTCCGCACATAGACAAGCTGGGTTCCGCAGGCTGGGAGAACAAGAAGGCCAAGGCCCGCAAGAGCGCAGAGAACCTGGCGTCCAAGCTGATCGCGCTCTACGCCAGGCGCAAGAACAGCCAGGGCTTCGCGTTCGACAGGGACAACGACTGGCAGCTCAGGTTCGAGGCCGAGTTCGAGTACGACGAGACCGAGGACCAGCTCACATGCATCCAGGACATCAAGGACGACATGGAGAGCCCCCATGTCATGGACCGCCTGATCTGCGGCGACGTCGGCTACGGCAAGACGGAGATAGCCTTCCGCGCGGCCTTCAAGGCCGTGATGAGCGGCAAGCAGGTGGCGTTCCTCGCCCCGACGACCATCCTTGCGGAGCAGCACTACAGCAACTTCCGCCAGCGCCTGCATGATTTCCCGCTCAAGACCGGACTCCTGAGCCGCATGGTTCCGCCCAAGGACCAGAAGAGGGTGCTGACCGCTCTTTCCGACGGCCAGCTGGACGTGCTGTTCGGAACGCACAAGATCATCCAGAAGGATGTGATGTTCAGGAACCTGGGACTTCTGATCGTGGACGAGGAGCAGCGCTTCGGAGTCAAGGACAAGGACAGGATCAAGGAGATCAAGAACAACGTCGACTGCCTGAGCCTATCTGCCACGCCCATACCCAGGACGCTTTACATGTCGCTGCTTCAGATCCGCGACATGAGTCTGCTGACGACGCCCCCGATCTCACGCAAACCCATAAAAACAGTCATAGACCGCTTTGATCTGGACATCGTCGAGCGGGCCATCAGGTTCGAAACCGCACGTCACGGCCAGGTCTTCTACCTGCACAACAGGATCGATACCCTTGAGGAGGTGGCAACCATGCTGCGCCTCAGGATGCCGGACATCATCTTCGAGACCGCCAACGGCCAGATGAGGCCGGAAGCCCTTGAGGACACGATGAGGCGCTTCGTCTACGAGGGCATCCAGGTGCTGATCTCCACGACGATCATAGAGAACGGAATCGACATCCCGAATGTGAACACCATCATCATAGACAGGGCGGACCTGTACGGCGTGTCCCAGCTCTACCAGCTCAAGGGAAGGGTCGGGCGTTCCGACCGCGAGGCCTATGCGTACCTGTTCTATCCGGCGGAGAAGACATTGTCGGAGACCGCCATCAAGAGACTTCAGACCATAAGCGAGCACACCGAGCTCGGAAGCGGATTCAAGGTCGCCATGAAGGACATGGAGCTCAGGGGAGCAGGAAACCTGCTGGGCCGCGAGCAGAGCGGCTTCATGTCCGCCGTCGGACTGGACATGTACATCCGCCTTCTGGACGAGGAGATCGCCAAAACACAGAACACAGGCGAGAAGCCCGAGACGGAGGTGTTCCTGGAGCTCGACTACAGCGGCTACATCCCGGATTCGTACATCTCCGACCCGACGGTCAAGCTGGAGATCTACAAGAAGATCGCTGGCACAAGGACGCGCGAGCAGCTCGAGCGTCTCACGGCCGAGCTCAACGACAGGTTCGGCAACATGCCGGAGGAGGTCTCCAACCTGCTGTACATCTCCGAGCTGAGGATAGTCTGCAGGATGCTTGACATCTACCACATGCGCGAGCGCAACGGAAACGTGGTCGTCGAGTTCTCCAGGATCGCGTCCATAAGCATCGACAAGCTGATAAACCTGATCAAGACATCGAACGGAGCGGTGACGATAGATCCGAACCGTCCGTATCTGATGAACATGAAGACAGAGGCCATCTCCCTCAGGGACAAGGCCCTGTTCATACTCGAGAAACTGCAGAGGATACTGCCATGAGCGACGTACTGCCTACACAGGAGATGACAGAGGAGCTGTCGGAAGAGGAGAAGGGCATATTCGACCTTTATCCCGAGCTTGCCAGGGTCGAAAGACGGCAGGAGAACGGTTGGAGGGAGATCAAGAGCTTCGTGCTCCGCGGACAAAAGCTGAAGGACTTCCAGATACAGGCCCTGAAGGAGCACTTCTACGACTATGCGATAGTCTATGATGAGAACAAGCAGATGGATTTCGAGGCCATCTTCGGAAACCGGAACCCTGTTGTGATTGAAATCGGATTCGGAATGGGGGAGAGCACCCTTAAGATAGCAAGGGACAATCCGGACATCAACTATGTGGGGATCGAGGTGTTCCTGTACGGTTTCTCAAAGCTCCTGGCCAATGCCGCCAAAGAGGGGCTGAGCAACATCAGGCTCATGCGCTTCGATGCCGTCCAGGTCCTGCAGGACATGGTTCCGGAGAACTCGGTGGACGGATTCCACATCTTCTTCCCGGACCCGTGGCCCAAGAAGCGCCACCACAAGAAGCGCCTGATCCAGGTGCCGTTCGCCACGCTGCTGGCCTCCAGGCTGAAGAAGGGCGGCTACATCTACTGCGTCACCGACTGGGAGGATTATGCGAAGCAGATGCTCCAGGTCATGGACAGTGTGGACGGCCTTGTGAACCCTTACGGAGGCTATGCCCCGGAGCGCCCGTGGCGTCCGGAGACGGGCTTCGAACGCAAGGGACTTGAGAAGGACTACACCATCAACGAGGTCTGGGTGGAGAAGGCCTGAGCCTGCTGCCCCGGGTGTTCAGCCGGTCATGACAGCGTCGGTACAAAAAAAGGGAACCGCCATGCTGACGGTTCCCTTGTTTTTTCCTTCTGTGCAGCGATTATGCGTTCGCCTCGGCTGCCGCGGCTTCCTTGGATGCCTTGATGACATCGTCGGCGAGCTTGCCGGCCAGTGTCTCGTAGTGGTCGAACGCCAGCTCGAACGAACCTGTACCGGAAGTCATGGACTTGAGGTCGATGGCGTAGTTCAGAAGCTCTGCCTGCGGGACTTCCGCGTTGACCTGGACCATGTTTCCACCGAGGTCCTCCTGTCCGAGGACTCTTCCGCGCTTGGACGAGAGGTCGGAGAGGATGTCGCCCAGATACTGGTTGTCGACGTAGACGGACAGCTTTGCATAGGGCTCCAGGAGAACGGGGCCGGCCTTCTCGATGGCGAGCTTCATGGCTCCCTTGGCGGCAAGCCTGAATGCCATTTCGGAAGAATCGACGGGGTGCTCCTTACCATCGACGAGAGTGACTCCGATGTCGACCATCGGGTATCCGGCGAGGAAGCCTTCCTCCATCTGGTCATGCAGTCCCTTCTCGATTCCGGGGACATAACCCTTGGAGACCGATCCGCCCTTGACGACGTTCTCGAATGTGTAGTACTGGCCTCTCTCGGTCGGTGCGATCTCGATGAGGACCTTTCCGTACTGGCCGTGTCCGCCGGACTGCTTCTTGTGTGCGTACTCGACGATTCCGCTCTTCTTGGTGATCGTCTCGCGGTATGCGACGCGCGGAAGCTTGGTGTTGATCTGGATCTTCTGCTTCTCCTTGATCTTGTCGAGGATCATGCCGATATGCAGCTCTCCCATTCCGGAGACCGTGGTCTGCTTCGTCTCCTCGTTGTAGCCGACCTGGAAGGTGAGGTCCTCTTCCGTGATCTTGTGCAGCGAGTCGTTCATCTTGTCCTCCGACTTCTTGTCGGCGGCGCTGATGGCCAGCGAGTAGATCGGGTTGGGCAGGCGCAGCGGCTTGAATGTGAACTTCTGGTCCGGACCTGCGAGCAGTGTGCAGTTGGTGGCAGCGACGTTGCTCTTGGCGATGATTCCGATGTCGCCGGCAACCAGGGCATCGGTCTCGACGAGCTTCTTTCCGATGGCGTGGTAGACCTTGCCCGGCTTCTCCTTCTTGCCGAGCTCGGGGTTGAAGATGTCGGACTCGCCTGTGAGCGTTCCGTTGATGACCTTGACATACGAGAGCTTTCCGGAGAACTGGTCGATGGCTGTCTTGAAGCAGAATGCCGCAAGGGCGCCGGGACCTACCGCGATCTCCTCCTCGGAGCCGTCTTCCTTGACGATGACATCCCTGGCTCCTTCCGGAGACGGTGCGATGTCGGCGATGAAGTCCAGAAGGTTGGTGATTCCGGAGTTGTTGACCGTGCTTCCGCAGAAGACCGGAACCAGGACGTTGTTCTTCAGACCTTCCTTGAGGCCCTCGTGGATCTCCTCGGCGGAGAGTGTCATCTCCTCCAGGTACTTCTCCATGAGCTCCTCGGTTCCCTCGGCCGCGGACTCGATCAGGCTCTCGCGGTACTGCTCGACTTCGTCTGCGTACTCGGCGGGGATGTCGCCTTCCTTCTCCTTCTGTCCTGCCTGCATGAAGTAGGCCTTGTTCTCGATGAGGTTGATGACTCCCTTGAAGCCCGTGCCCTCTCCCATGGGGATCGTGACGGGGACGAAAGTCGTCTTGAACTCTTCCTTGAGGTGGTTGAACGTCGCGCCGAAATCGACTCTCTCGCGCTCCATCTTGTTGAGGAAGACCATCCTGGGCTTCTGCCTCTGGTTGAGTGTCCTCCAGAGCTTGATCGTCTCTATCTGTGCGCCGTCACGGGCATCGACGACCATGAGGGCCGACTCGCATGTCCTGAAACCGCAGATGACCTCACCGACGAAGTCGGCCGTTCCCGGAGCATCGATGAAATTGATTGACCTGCCCTGCCAGGAGACGTTCGCGAGAGCTGCGTGGATCGAGATCTTCCTTGCAATCTCCTCCTCCGTGTAGTCACTTGTCGTCTTGCCCGACTCGACTGTCTCGGGCCTTGAGATCACGTTGCTGTAATACAGGAACTGCTCGAAAAGAGAAGTCTTTCCGGTTCCGTTGTGGCCGGCAATCGCGACGTTTCTGATGTCTTTTGTTGAAAGAGCCATAATTCCCTCCTAGAACATTGGCGGTATTTTAAAACATTCTGTTCAAAACGTTGAAAGGCTGTCCCGAGGGGCAACCTTTCATACTATATAGTATTCTGTTGAAAAATAGAAGTCTTTTGTTCTCCGGTCCTTATTTTCCGGTCTTCGGCGCGTAGTGGCTGAATTCCATGGAGAAAGTCCCGCGTCCCTGGGTGGAGGACCGCAGTGCCGTGGAGTATCCGAACAGCTGTGCGAGCGGCGCCTGGGCGATGATGTGGTCCGCCGAAGGCCTGCTCTCCATGCTGGAGACTATGCCGCCCCTCTGCGTCAGGCTGGAGATGGTGTCCCCGACATACTGCGACGGGACTATCAGCGTGACATCCATGATGGGCTCCATCAGGACCGGTCCGGCCTCCTGGGCCGCGCTGTCGAAACACATGGCCGCACACGCCTCGTATGCGAATTCGGTCGCAGTGAGCTCGCTGTACTTCACATCGGTCAGCTCAACCTTCATGTCGCAGACCTCGTAGCCGAACTTTATGCCGCTGCGGAAGGAATTCTCCACGCCGCGACGTATGGCATCGAACAACTCGGGGGGCATGACCTTGGGGGAGACCAGGCTTTCGTATGTGGTTCCGCTCTTGGGCGGCTGGGGTGTGAGTCTGAGCGTGACGGTGGCGCTGTTCTCCTTGCCGGCAAGGACCTTGCTGAACGTGTAGCTCTTCTCCACGGCGGCGGTGATGCTTTCGCGGTATGTGACCTGGGGCTTTCCGATGTGGCAGTCGACCTTGAATTCCTTGGTGATCCTGGTGACAAGGACATCCAGATGGAGTTCTCCCATTCCGCTGATGACCAGCTGTCCGGTCTCCTCGTTGTCCTTGTACGTGAACGTCGGGTCCTCCATGGAGAGGATCTCGAGGGTCTTGTGGAGCTTGGCGCCTTCCGTTGCGTTGGCCGGCTCGATGGCGATCGAGATGACCGGAACGGGGAAGCTCATCTTCTCAAGCAGGATCTGGGCGCCTTCGGATCCGATCGTGTCTCCTGTCTGGGCCAGTTTGAAGCCGACGATGACGCCGATGTCGCCGGCCTGGAGCTCCTGGAGCTCCTCCGGTCTGTTGGCGTGCATCCTGAGCAGTCTGTTGACCCTCTCGCGCTTCTTCTTGGAGATGTTCAGGACGGCGGTGCTCTTCTTCAGCACTCCGGAGTAGACCCTGACGAAAGCGAGCGGGCCTGCCTCACGGTCGTACTGGATCTTGAAGACAAGGGCGAGGGGAGGGGCCTTGGGGTCGTTGACGACCTGCACCTCTTCCTCCTTGTCCTTTTTGATGTGGACGCCGGTCGCCGGCGGGATGTCGTCGGGCGAGGGCAGGAGGTCAACGATTCCGTCAAGGAGGCACTGGACGCCGATGTCCTTGAGCGATGAGCCGCAGAAGACGGGAAGCAGGCTCCTGTCAAGGGTGCACTGCCTGAGCATCTTCAGGATCAGGTCCTCCGGTATGTCCTCCCCTGCGAAGTAGAGCTCCGTGATCTCATCCGAGAAACTGGAGACGCTGTCCAGCAGCTTCTCCCTCCACTGCTGTGCCTCGTCGGCCATATCGGCGGGGATGTCGGAGTAGCTGTATTCGTATCCGGAGGTCTCCGGATCGAACGTGACCATCTTCATCTTCAGAAGGTCGATCACACCTTCGAACTTGCTTTCCTTCCCAACGGGGATGAATAGCGGAACCGGCTCCTCCTTGAGCTTCGTGTGGATATCTTCAATCGCAGCATAGAAATCCGCTCCGAGCCTGTCCATCTTGTTGATGAATGCTATCCTCGGGACCTTGTAGGTGTTCGCCTGACGCCAGACGGTCTCGCTCTGCGGCTCCACACCGCCTACCGCGCAGAACACGCCCACCGCTCCGTCCAGGACCCTGAGGGACCTTTCGACCTCGGCCGTGAAATCCACGTGGCCCGGAGTGTCTATGATGTTGATCTTGGTGTCCCTCCAGTAGCAGGTGGTGGCCGCGCTTGTGATGGTTATTCCGCGGTCCTGCTCCTGTTCCATCCAGTCCATTGTGGCTTCGCCGTTGTCGACCTCGCCTATGCGGTGGTTCTCCCCTGTATAGAAGAGTATCCTTTCCGTCGTGGTGGTCTTGCCGGCATCTATGTGGGCTATTATTCCTATATTCCTTGTTTTCTCTGACGTCATGGCAAGAATCCTAGCATAAATCAATTTCTTTGTTAATCGAAATCTGTTGACATCAAGCCGTCCATTTGCTACTCTCGATTTGTTGTGAAAACGGGCCAATAGCTCAGTAGGTAGAGCAACGCCCTTTTAAGGCGTGGGTCGTTGGTTCGAACCCAACTTGGCTCATGCTTGCACAACCAGATGTCGCCCTCGTCTAGTGGTTAGGACAACGGGTTTTCATCCCGTCAACACGAGTTCGATCCTCGTGGGCGATGACAAGGCTCCCGTCTTCGGACGGGAGTTTTCTTTTACTCGACCGTTTTTCCGTGCTATCATTTCCCTGTCAACACACTGTCCCG
>JBGUMQ010000063.1:0-18169 GCA_045116915.1 Sphaerochaetaceae bacterium
TCTCCAAGACCCACAAGATAGCATTGCATAAGGAGTCCTGAGATATGAAGAAATCTATCATGAGGAAGTATGCACAGCTTGTCGCCAAGTGCGGAGTGAATGTGCAGAAGGGCCAGGAAGTCGAGATCCTGGCGGAGCTCGACCAGCCCGAATTCGTGAGGATGGTCGTGGAGGAGTGCTACAAGCTCGGAGCCAGGAAGGTCATCGTGGACTGGGCGGACCAGAAGACGGGCAAGCTCCATGCGCAGTACCGCTCGCTCGAGACGATGTCGAAAATCGAGAAGTGGGAGAAGGAGCGCTGGCAGCACCGCGTGGACGAGATTCCCTGCAGGATATACATCGAGTCCGAGGATCCGGACGGAATGAAGGGCGTGGACCAGGAGAAGCTCCAGAAGGCCAACCAGAAGCTCTACCCCGTCATCCGCAAGTACCGCGACAAGCTTGAGAACAAGTACCAGTGGTGCATCTGCGCCGTACCGGGCGAGGCATGGGCGAAAAAGCTCTTCCCCGAGCTCAGCAAAAAGCAGGCCATGGAGAAGCTCTGGGAGGCCATACTCTCCGCAAGCCGCGTGGACGACGACCCGATCAAGGCATGGGAGAACCACAACAGGGATCTTGAGCAGCGCTGCAGATACCTGAACGACCTTGGAATCGACGAACTGCACTACGAGGCCGGCAACGGAACGAACTTCACCGTCGGTCTGATGGAGCTCTCGCAGTTCTGCGGGGGCGGAGAGACATCGCTTCAGAAGCTCTACTTCAACCCGAACATCCCGTCGGAGGAGTGCTTCACATCCCCCAAGCGCGGCAGGGCCGAAGGCATCGTGTACGCCACCAAGCCGCTTAGCTTCATGGGTGTCCTGATCGAGGACTTCTGGATCCGCTTCAAGGAAGGCCGCGCCGTCGAGTGGCATGCGGAGAAGAACAACGACATGCTCACCAAGATGATCGAGATGGACGAGGGCTCCCACTACCTGGGCGAATGCGCCCTGGTTCCGGTCGATTCCCCGATCTCCAACAGCGGCCTGCTTTTCTACAACACGCTGTTCGACGAGAACGCCGCCTGCCACCTGGCACTGGGTCTGGGTTTCGCAGACTGCGTGAAGGGATTCGAGAACATGACTCTGGACGAGTGCCGCGCACTGGGCGTGAACAAGTCCATGATCCACGTGGACTTCATGATCGGATGCGCCGACATGAACATCACCGCCAGGACGCGCGACGGCAGGGAGGTCCCTGTCTTCCGCAACGGCAACTGGGCTTTCTGATTCGGACCGGAATACTTAATCGACGGATTCGATGATCCCTCCGCACAGGACCTTGTCGTTGTCGTAGACGACAAGGCTCTGGCCCGGGGTCGCGGCCTTCACGGGGGTGTCGAACACGGCGCAGAGCCTGTCCTGGCCATCCAGGAAGACCTCGCACGAGACCGGAGTCCCTGTGGAGCGTATCTTGGCCGAAGCATGGATGTGCGACGGAAGCTCTTCCACAGACACCCAGTTGACCTGGCCGGCCCGCACGACGGTGTTGACCGTCTTCTCCTCATAGCCTACGACGACCCTGTTCCCGGGGACATCAAGGGAGATGACGTAAAGAGGCCTTGGCGCGGATATGCCGAGGCCTTTTCTCTGCCCTATGGTGTAGTTCCAGATGCCGTTGTGCCTTCCCAGGACATTGCCGTCGGTATCCACGATGTCCCCTTCCCTCGGCTCAACATCCAGCAGGTCGGCATAGCTTCCGCTGTAGAAATCCTGGCTTTCCGACTGCCCTTCCGGATGGAATCCCAGTTCGAGGTCGATCCCCCTCACATCCTTCTTGGTCATGCTTCCAAGGGGGAAGAGCGTCGTGGACAGCTGGGACTGCGACAGCCTGTATAGGAAATAGCTCTGGTCCTTCAGCGGATCCAGGCCGCGCTTGAGGCAGTATCTTCCGTCCTCGTGGTCTATGCGGGCATAGTGGCCGGTGGCGAAATAGTCGAACTCCAGTCCGGCTTCCCTCGCATACTCAACCATGGCGCCGAACTTTATCTTGCGGTTGCACCAGATGCAGGGATTCGGGGTCCTTCCGCAAAGGTATTCGTCGCGGAAGTTCCTCAGCACCGTGGACTCGTACAGGTCGGAGATGTCCAGCACCGTATGGGTGATGCCGAGCCTGTCGCAGATGGCCCTTGCTCCGTCGATCTCCTCCTTCTTGTTGGGGGAGAAGCATGCGTCGCGCGTGGCGTCCCCGTGGAAGGGCCTGCCATCCTTCCAGAGCGACATGGTGACCCCCAGGACCTCATAGCCCTGTTTTTTCAGCAGATATGCGGCAACGGAGGAATCGATGCCTCCGCTCATGCCTACCAGAACCTTCTTCATCATCTCCCCTTTCCTGCCATGCCGGCCTTCAGTATGACGGTCAGAGCACCGCTTCCGCCTTCCGATGCTTTGGGGACAAGGACCTCCCTGACCTTGGGATGGTTGCGGCAGACAGCGGTCACCGCCGGCCTTATGACGGCCTCCCCGTTCTTCGAGTGTATCCCCTTCCCCGTGATTATCCTGACCTTGCGAAGTCCCCTGCTCCAGCACCTGTCGAGGAACAGTCTTGCGGCCACGACGGCGTCCTCCAACAGCATCTCGTGCAGGTCCAGCTCGTCCTGCGCCTCCATGCGCCTGATCGCATTGATCGACGGCCCGGCATCCTCCGTGCGTTCGGAGGACGCGGCGCGCTTTAGGATCTCGCGCTGCTCGTCATGGGTCTTCTCCCACTGGCTGTAGATATCTGCGAAACTGGTCCCTTTCATGGTCGATTCGAATGTTAGCACATCGGGCTGTGTGTTACAATTTGCAATCCATTGACCAAAACAACATCTTGTACTATTCTTTATCTCGCCGATTCCATAGCTCAGCTGGATAGAGCACTTCCCTCCTAAGGAAGGGGTCGCGCGTTCGAATCGCGCTGGGATCACTAGAAACCCTCACCGACATCCGGTGGGGGTTTTCTGTTTGTTAGTTGTAGTTGAATGCCTTACATGCCTTAGTCGCGCTACACGCTCTACATGCTCTTCATGCTTTACAAGCTTGCTTCGAGCCCCACGAAGAGATCAAAATGAAAAAAGCAGGCCGAAATGACCTGCTTTTTCATTTTCGAGATCTACGGGGCTCGAACCCGTGGCCTCCACCGTGACAGGGTGGCGTGATAACCAGCTTCACCAAGATCCCAAGTGCAATATGAAATTACAATATTCATTTCCGTTTGTCAACCTTGAGCGGAAAAAAACTTCAAACAACTCCCCCGGACGGCGGAAACATACTATAATCGCGGTATGATGGAAATACAGAGACAGATACTTCTATTCTTCGCGGAAATACACAACAGCTTCCTGAATGCTGTGGTCCAGGTCTTCACCATCTGCGGTGAGGAGTTCGTGCTGATAGCCCTGGCGGCGTTCATCTACTACAATGTGGACAAGAAGGCCGGTTTCATCTCCAGCATGTCGCTCATGAACGCGATCTCCGCCATGGGGATCGTCAAGGCGATTGTCAGGTTCCCCAGGCCGTGGGTGGTCATAGAGGGGTTGGACACGGTCAGACAGCATACGGCCACCGGCTATTCTTTCCCCAGCGGACACACCACTTGCGCGGCAAGCACCTACAGCGCGTTCGCCATGTGCTTCAGAAAACGTGCGGTTTCAATCGCATGTGCCCTCATGATTCTGCTGGTGGCGCTTTCCAGGATGTACCTCTGCGTGCACTGGCCGATGGATGTCATAGGAGGCGTCCTGATCGGATGCGGGACGACGTTCACCGTCGGCAGGCTCTTCGGAAAGCTGTACGAGGACAAGGAGAAATCCATCAGGTTGACCATGGTGCTGGGCATAGCGGCCACGCTGGCGAGCATCGTCCTGTCCGTGCTGCTGATCGGTGGCAAGGTCGATTATCTTGCGTTCGACGACCTGAACATCTCGTTCGCCACGTACGGCGGTCTTGCACTCGGGTTCTCGATCGAGAGGAGATTGTTCGATTTCAATGCCGCCGAGGGCACGTGGGGAAAGAGGATCCTGCGTTATGTGGTGGGCATGGCGGTCGTCGCGGCGCTGCTGTTCGGTCTCAAGTCGCTGCTGGTGACGCTGGAGATCTACAACAGCCTGACGCGCGCCGTCAGGTACTTCCTGGTGGGCCTGTGGTGCTGTCTGTTCCCCGCTGTCGGGAAGAAGTTGCACCTGTTCTCATGAGGATGGCGCCGGAAGCGGAAGGTTTGCCGGAGGCAATGCCGTCCGGTGATTTTTCTTGCCTTGCCATATCCCGTGTGTTATCATCGTGTTAATCGATTTAACGGAGGAACATAAATGAGCGACAAGCAGACTTCGAGCAAGCCGATCAAGGTATTTGCAATAATCATCTTCATCATCGGAATCATCTTCACCATCCTGGTGACAGCCGCGATTGTCATCGCAGGACTGGGATACGCCAGCAACAACGCGGCCTCGCACAACGAGACAGGCATCAAGATCGCCACGATCATCGGTGCTATAATCTTCTTCCTGGCCAGCATACTCCTGCTGATGGTCGAGAAGGCCATGCTGATGTCCTATGCGGAGATCGCCGAGGACATGCGCGAAGTCAGGAACATCCTCTCCAGAAGGGACAACAAGGTCTGAGTCCCTTCGGACACGGTCGTCCTGACAAACGGGGAGTTCCGTACGGAGCTCCCTTTTTTTTGATATCATCCGGGCGGTTGCGGGCCGTAACCGCCGGTATAAAGGAGTGCATCATGATCACAATCGGCAACGGAATACTCACAGCGGAGATAGACACCACCGGCGCACAGCTTTCCAGGCTGGCAGACAGGGACACCGAATACCTGTGGAACGCGGATCCGGCGGTCTGGGCGCGTCATGCCCCGGTGCTTTTCCCGTTCGTCGCCAGGATGCCGGGCCAGCAGTACCGCTACAAGGGCAGGATGTACGGGCCGCTGAAGAACCACGGCCTTGCCCCGTACGCGGAATTCACAGTGGAAAGCAGGGACGACACCTCATGCATACTGAAGATGGTGGTCACGCCGGAAATGCGGGCCCTGTATCCTTTCGACTACAACTTCCGCGTGCGCCACGTCCTTGACGGGAATACACTTCACATAAGCTATCTGGTTGAGAACCTCGGGAAGGAGACCATGTACTACGGTATGGGAAGCCACCCCGGCTTCAACGTGCCGATTTCAAAGGGCCTGGGGTTCGAGGACTACTATGTCGCGTTCCCGGAGGCCGGCGATGTGATGCAGAGGCTCTTCACTCCCGACAGGTGCGCCAGCGACACCGATGTCCCCTATCCGCTCAAGGACAACAGGATCCCCCTGCGCCACGGTCTTTTCGACGACGATGCGATATGCATGCGCAACACAGGCCATCTGGCCGTGATCGGTTCCGACAGGGACAGCAGGCGCGTGGAGGTCAGGTATCCGGACACCCCGTGGTGCGCCATCTGGCATAAACCGGAGACCGATGCCCCCTATGTATGCATCGAGCCCTGGTTCACCCTTCCGGGGAAACAGGGCATCAACGACATCGAAGAGAGGGATGACTTCCAGCGTCTGGAGCCCTCGCGGAGCGCGGAGCACAGGCTGTCGGTCACGATTGTTTCCTGAGCTTCACCTCACGGTCACTTGAGGAAGGAGACCGCCGTTTCCTTGGTCATGGACTTGCATGCCTGCTCGTCCTGCTGGTACTCGCGCGGTATCCTCACGTTCTCCTCTCCGTGTCTGAGATAGTAGCCGTATCTTCCGTGGTAGATCCCGAGGCTCTTGCCGTCGTAGTCGCCGAAGTCGACAACGGCCTGTGCGCCCGAGCTCCTCTTCGCGGTGGATCCGGAGGCCGATGCCTTCTCCCTGGCCGGTGATTTCTTTCCGGTCTCCTTGGGTGTTCTGAAGATCTCGCGGGCCTGGGCCTCTGTGATCTCGAACAGCTCGGAGGAGTTCTTCACACTGCGGAAATCGTTGCCGCACTTGATGTACGGACCGTACTTGCCCATGTCGGCCGTGATGGCCTCACCGGCCTCACTGGTACCTATTGTGCGGGGAAGATTGAAGAATCTCTCCACAACTGCAGGATCCAGGCTACGGTTGCCGGCATACTCCTTGGGAACCTTGAAGCGTCTGATATCCTCTGTCTGGGCACGGTCGCCGAGCTGCCAGTAGTCTCCGAACTTGCCTGTGCAGTAGAGGATGGGCTTTCCGTCCGAGGACTCGCCCATCTTCTCCGGGGCGTTGCTCTTCGTCTCGGCGCTCTGGTTTCCTTCCTTGCGGAGCTTCTCGACCATCGCGTCGGTGACTTCGGCCGGAATCCAGTCGGAGGGGATGGACACGAACTTGCCGTCCTCGCTGCGGACATAGGGTCCGTAGGGTCCGAGGAAGATGGAGTTCTCCTCGCTCAGCTGCGGGAGCTCGAGCTTCTTGACGTCGCGGGAGTTGATCTTCATCTTGTTCCCCCTGACCTGCTGCTCCAGTCCGGACTCCCCTTCATAGAAGTTCTTCAGGAACTGCAGCTCATCGAGCTTGCCCTCGGCGATCTCGTCCAGGCCGGTCTCCATGTCGCTGGTGAATCCATAGTCGATCCTGTCGGCGAAGTACTTCTCCAGGAGCTGGATGATTCCGAAACCGATGAATGTCGGGACCAGGGTTCCGTTGTCCCTGACGACATAGTTCTTCTCGAACAGCCTGTCTATGATTGCAGCATAGGTCGAAGGTCTTCCGATGCCGAGTTTCTCAAGCGCCTGGACCAGGGATGCCTCGGTGTATCTGTTGGGTTCCTTGGTCTCGTGGAGGATCTCCTCCAGCGCCTTGAGGCCGAGCTCCTGACCGGCCTTGAGTGCCGGAAGCGGGGTCTCCTTGTCCTCGAGTGCGGCATCGGGATCGTCCGAGCCCTCCACATAGACCCTGATGAAGCCGGGGAACTCGATCCTGACTCCGGTGGCGGTGAACTGGGTCTTCCTGCCGTCGGATGTCGTGGCATCGATCACGACCGTGGTGTTCTGCTTGAGGGCGTTGGTCATCTGGGATGCGAGGGTCCTCTTCCAGATCAGGGTGTAGAGCTCGAGCTCCCTGCCTGTGAGACCTGTCTCCTCGGGTGTCCTGAAGTGCTCGCCTGCGGGCCTTATCGCCTCATGGGCTTCCTGTGCGTTGGAGCTCTTGGCTGCGTACTGCCTTGATTTCTCGGGCACGAAATCCTTTCCGTAGAGCGCAAGGGCGGCTTCCCTGGCGGCGTTGATGCCTTCCTGGCTAAGCATGGGGCTGTCCGTCCTCATGTAAGTGATGAAACCTTTTTCATAGAGGTTCTGGGCCACGCGCATGGTGTCCTTGGCGGACATGTGCAGTTTCCTGTTGCCTTCCTGCTGCAGCGTGCTTGTTATGAACGGCGCGGCAGGCTTCTGCGAGACCTGCTTCTCCTTCACATCCGAGATGATGAAGCTGCTGTCCCTGAGGGCTGCGGCAAGAGCCTTGGCATCGTCCTTCTTGAGGAGCAGGACCCTGGGGCTGCCGGTGTAGGCTCCGGTCTCGCTGTCGAAATCCTTGCCGTTGGCGATGCGGAAACCGTCGACGCTGTCGATCGTGGCGGCGAAGCCTTCCCTGAAGGCGGCCTTGAGATCCCAGTATTCGGACTTGCGGAACGTGATCCTCGTCCTCTCACGGTCCACGATGAGCCTGAGGCCGGGCGACTGGACGCGGCCTGCGGAAAGCTTCTTGTCGGAAAGCTTTGACCAGAGGACAGGAGAGATGGTGTAGCCGAAGAGCCTGTCCAGGACCCTGCGGGCCTCCTGTGCGTGCACGAGGTTCATATCCAGATCGCGTCCGCCGGCGAATGCCTCGAGTATAGCCTTCTTGGTGATCTCGTGGAAAACCATCCTGCGGGTCGGGATCCTGGGCTTGAGGACCTCCACGAGGTGCCAGCTGATGCTCTCCCCCTCGCGGTCCTCATCGGTCGCCAGTATCAGTTCGTCGGCTCCCTTGAGCTCGCTCTTGATCTGGGAGATGACCTTCTCCTTGGTCTCGTCTATGATGTACTGCGGCTTGTAGCCGTTCTTCACGTCTATGCATATGTTGTTCTTGGGCAATGTCCTGATGTGGCCGTTGGAAGCGACAACCGTGCAGTCCGCACCGAGAAAACGTCTGATTGTCCTTGCTTTTGTCGGGGACTCGACTATGATGACTTTCTTGTCTGCCATTGATGTCTCCTTGTCGTGCATTATATATAGATAAGAAACCGACTGTTGTCAACATCGTCCCGATGGTTTTTTTATGTGTTCCGGGTCCTTTATCTATGATAAAGAAAAACAGGCCGCACCTGTTCAAACAGGGGTGTACGGGTTATCATTGCATCATGAGAAAGACAAACGCGGTCCTGGCCGCAATCGTAGCTGTATCGTGCGCGCTGCTGCTCAGCTCATGCGTGGTGGCGGAGAAACTCACACTGGACGGAGACTACACGGTCTCGCCTTCGGTCCCCGGGAAGAACCATGTGGACCTGGCGGTCGACGATTTCTTCGTGGGCGTGGTGGAGGACCTCTCCGACTGGCAGAGCAAGGGCAACGACGATCCCATAATCGATGTCGCCATCAACGACTTCGTGAAGAACCTGGAGGCCTCGTCGGCGACAACATCCGTCAGGTTCCTGGAGTCGGGCCACAACACGTACATGGGCGATTTCTCATTCAGCGACTTCCCCCAGCTCCTGATGGACCTCTCGAACGGTCAGGCCGACCAGAGCGTGGTCACCATTTCCGAAAGGAACGGGAGGACGCATGTGGAGATCAGCATCAACATGGACAACTACGATCAGCTGACGAAGATGATCCCGTTCCTGGCCGATCCGAACTTCGAGGTCTACGGTCCGATGTACAACAACGACCTGACGGAGGAGGAGTATCTGGAGATGGTGAGCTTCATCCTGGGCGAGCAGTGCCCGGAGAGCATCGCGGCATCGTCCGTGAAGATACAGGTGGTGGCCCCGAAGGCGATAGTGGAGCACAACGGCAGGCTGCGCAACCAGAAGACGGTGGAGTTCTCATTCCCGCTGATCGATTTCCTGCTGCTGCACGAAAGTATAGATTTCTATCTGGAATACTGAGGGGGTACGCGGAGTACGGGCAGTACGAGGAAACCCTACCAGTACGACGAATCCCTACGAACTGCTAGACGTTGAAGCGGAAGAACATCACGTCGCCGTCCTGGACGACGTAGTCCTTGCCCTCTATGCGCAGCTTTCCGGCTTCCTTGACCTTGACCTCGCTGCCGTACTTGAACAGATCCTCGCAACTGTAGACCTCGGCCTTGATGAAGCCTTTCTCGAAATCGGTGTGGATGACGCCGGCGGCCTGCGGGGCCTTGGAGCCTGCCTTGAATGTCCAGGCGCGGTCCTCGTCGGGGCCTGCGGTGAAGAAGGTGCGCAGTCCGAGCGTGGCATAGGCCTCGCGGATGAGGGCGTTCATGCCGCTCTCCTCGAGTCCTGCGGCCTCCAGGAACTCCGCGCGCTCCTCGGGTGTGTCCAGTGAAGCGATCTCGGCCTCGGTCTTCCCGCAGATGACGACGACGGAGGCTCCCCTCTTGGCGGCTATGTCGCGCACGATCTTCACATATTCGTTGTCCGAGCCGATGGAGGACTCATCGATGTTGCACACGAAGATGACGGGCTTCATGGTGATCAGGTGGAGGTCGCGAACAAGATCGCGCTCCTCGTCATCGGTGATGATTGACCTGGCGCCCTGCCCTTCCGAGAGGCCCTTGAGGAGCTTCTCGTAGATGGGGATCATGGCCAGCAGGTCCTTTGAGTGGTTGACCTTGGCGAGCTTGGAATCCTTCTGGTAGCGTCTGTCGACGGTCTCGTAGTCGGCCAGGGCCAGCTCGATGTCGATGGTCTCGATGTCGCCGGCGGGGTCGATCCTGTTGTTGACGTGGATGATGTCGGGGTTGTCGAAGCAGCGCACGACGTGGGCGATGACCCCGACCTCGCGGATGTTGGCCAGGAACTTGTTGCCCAGGCCCTCGCCCTTGGAGGCACCGGCGACAAGGCCCGCGATGTCGACGAACTCGGTGACGGCGGGGATGACCTTCGCGGGCGGGATGATGCTCACGATCCTGTCGAGCCTGGGATCGGGGACGTTGACGATGCCCACGTTGGGCTCGATGGTGCAGAACGGATAGTTGGCAGCCTCGGCAGGTGCACTGGTGAGTGCAGAGAAGATGGTGGATTTGCCGACGTTGGGCAGTCCGACGATTCCGCAGTTAAGTCCCATAGGAGCCTCCATGCATCATGTGAAATGCAATGAGATGATATCATATTTCCCTTTGCGTGTGCTATCATCTGGTTATGGCATTCAACCGTCGCACGGACATCACGAAACCGAAGGACATTTTCTCCACCATAACGGCAATGCTGGTGGTCACATCCGACCAGGCATCATCCAGGACCGCGGCCGAACGCAACAGGGACGAGCTGGAATCGCTGTGCACCACGCTGGGAATACGCGTCGCCGCATGGGACTTCTTCAACGTCAGGTCGTTCAACAGCGCCACCTACATCGGCAGCGGACAGGTCGAGCGCCTGGCATGGATCGCGCAGGAGAACATGTGCAACCTGGTCGTGTTCAACAACAGCATCAGTCCCAGGATCCAGAGGAACCTGGAGGAGATACTGGGGATCGCCGTGGTGGACAGGCAGGAGATAATCCTGCAGATATTCGCGGAGAGGGCCGCCACAAGGGAGGCCAGGCTGCAGGTGGAGCTGGCGCAGCTCCAGTACTCGTTGCCCAGGCTCAAGCGCAGGTGGGCGGACCTCTCGCAGCAGCGCGGCGGAGTCAAGGGCGCCAAGGGAAGCGGAGAGAAGCAGCTGGAGCTGGACAAGCGCCGCGCGCAGGAGCGGATCGGCAGGCTCAAGAAGGAGATTTCCCAGATCGGACGAAGCCGCGATGTCCAAAGACACAACAGAACATCGGGAAACATCGCCAATGTGGCGATTGTAGGCTATACGAACAGCGGGAAGTCTACGTTGCTGAACAGGATATCCGATGCCGATGTGCTGTCGAAAGACATGCTGTTCGCCACGCTGGACCCCACCACAAGGCGTGTACGTCTGCCGGACGGGACTTTCGCACTGTTCACGGATACGGTCGGTTTTGTCAGCGACCTTCCGCACGAACTGGTGGATGCCTTCCGCTCCACGCTGGACGAGGCGGTCCTTGCGGACATGCTGGTGATCGTGCTGGATGCCTCGCGCAGCGACTTCATGGTCTGCTGGGATACGACGAAGGAAGTGCTGGAACAGCTGGGTGCGTTCGACAAGCCGCGCCTGGTGCTTCTGAACAAGATGGACCTGGTGACGGAGGAATCCTTGTTCGCCATAAACACGTTCATGGCGACGGGAGAAAAGTGCTTGAAGGTGTCGGTCACCGGAGATGAAAGCATGCAGGGCGTCCTGGAGACGGTGGCCCGGATGCTCAGGGAGATGGAGAAATGAGAAAGACAGTTAATATCGCCATAGCGGTTCTGGCGGCGGTGCTGATGGTCGCACTGCTGGCATCGTGCCGGACGACAGCGGAGATCGGAGAGCCGGAGACAGCAGGCACCGCGGAATTCAGACCGGAGCCCTCGCCCGCACCGATTCCGGAACCCGCACCTGAGCCGGCGCCCCAGCCCGGACCCTCGCCTGAACCAGCACCGCAACCCGAACCATCGCCTGAACCCTCGCCTGCACCTGAGCCGCAGCCCGAGCCCCAGCCGGAACCTGCACCGCAGCCTGAACCTCAGCCTGTCGTGCCTTCCGTTGTCTGGAACACGGGGGACACGGGTCCTGACGGAGGGCTTGTTTTCGAATGCAAAGGAACCTTCATGGAGGTGGGAGAGCCCGTCTATGAGGTCGGACCGTATGACACGGCAAAGGCCGCACTGGAGGAGCCGTGGAGGATACCTGGTCTTGAGGAGCTGGAAGCCATTTACCTGCAGCTTGTGGATACCGGGCTGTGGGGCATCGACCTGACTTATTTCTGGAGCTGCGACGAGATGTCGGACGGATCGGTGGGTGTGATGAACTTCGACACGGGCTTCGAGGGCAGGTTCTACAGGGACATGGATTTCGTCAGCCTCATCCCGGTGCGGGACCTGGAGTGATCGGCGTCCAAGCATGTAAAGCGTCTGGAGCATGTAGAGCATCTAAAGCATCCAAAGCATGTAGTTCATCTAAAGCATCCAAAGCATGTAAGGCTTTCAACTACAACTAGCGGACGAGAAGATGAGATCGATGCAGAATGGACATGCCACATAAAAAAAAAGGCACCCCGCGAAGGAGTGCCTTTTCCATTTCGTGATGGTGTCATCAGAAATGATAGACGCAACCGAGGGCTCCGGCCCAGCTGAACATGCTCAGGGAAGGCTCATTGGTAAGCCAGAATCTGGCACCGAGAGCGAGCCTGAGGTAAGCCGTGAAGTCCCCGACATCCTTCCATGTCCAGTCGTATGATACGGAACCTGTTCCGCGGACGGCGATTCCGAGTGCGCTGGCCTCACCGAACATGACATTGACACCGACCTGTGCTCCGACGTTTACGTCGAACTTGGCCTTGTCGATGTTGAAATCGGTGATCTTGTACTGTCCACCGGCAACGGCATCGAGATAGAGGTTCTTTCCGAATCCGAGTGCGGCGGTCACATATCCGTCCCACTTGTCGTTGATCTTGTAACCGAACGTGACACCGCTGGGATCACCGAGCTCGATTCCGAGTGTGAAGCCCTGCTTGGCCATGACGGGGACGAGGCAGAGAACGACGAGGGCGATAACGATAAGGGTTTTCTTCATGCAGATCCTCCTGAACGCCCCGGGAAGGGGCAGGTTTTGTAAACACGTAAATGATACCACCATTGACAAGCCCTGCAAAGTATGCAAGGTCCGCGTTTTTGTGTATCATCGGCATCAGGAGATACCATCATGGAAGAGAACAAGGGCAGACAGCTCACGCTCAGGGGCGCCCTGACCGGGATCATCGGTCTGCTCATAATCACAGTCAGTTCGATGTACGTGGCACTCAGGATGGGTGCGTTGCCGTGGCCGACCGTGTTCGTCACGGTGCTTTCGATGTCGGTCCTGGGCCGCGCCAGGAACAGTACTCTGCAGGAGATCAACGTAACCCATACGCTGATGAGCGCAGGTGCCATGGTCGCGGGAGGAATCGCCTTCACGATCCCCGGAATCTGGATAATCGATCCCGATGCCAAGGTGCCCATGATGTCGATCATGGTCATGGCGGTCTGCGGAGCCGTCCTGGGAACGATGCTTTCGGCGGTCTACAGGAAGAACCTGATAGTCGAGCAGAAACTGGACTTCCCCATCGGCAACGCCGCCTACAACACGCTGGTCACGGGGCTCAAGCGCGGACATGAATCGGCCAAGCTCTTCGTCTCCATGGGAGCCAGCGCCGTGTTCACGCTGTTTCGGGACCTCTTCGGCTGGATCCCCGCCGTGGCCACACTGTTCGGCGGAAACGCGTACATCGCCCCGATCTCCATCTACGTGAGCCCCATGGCGCTTGGAATCGGAGCCATGATCGGAAAGGTTTTCGCCCTGCTGTGGCTGGGCGGAGCAATACTGGGCTTCCTTGTGCTGACACCCGTCGGAATCCTGTCGGGCTGGTTCTCGGACCTCGCCGCCGCGGACCTGTTCAGACAGAACCTTGGACTGGGACTTCTGATCGGAACCGGACTGGCCGTGTTCGTGAAGGCCGTGACCGGTACCGTGAAGAGGACAAGAAGCAGCAAGTCGTCATTCAACTTTTCCAGGCGCAACGTCATCCTGATACTCAGTGTGCTTGTGCTTTCGGCCGCTATGATGGGAATCCTGACGGAGATGGGTTTCCTGCAGGCGATCCTTGCGGTGGTCGGAGTCTGCCTCACATGCCTTCTCAGCGGAATGATAACCGGAATGAGCGGAATCAACCCAATGGAGGTCTTCGGAATCCTGGTTCTGCTGCTTGTGCAGGTGATCTGGAACCCGTCGCTCCTGGTCCTGTTCCTGGCCGCAGGAATGGTATCTGTCGCATGCGGTCTTTCCGGTGATGTCATGAACGACCTAAAGAGCGGCCACATGCTCAAGACCGATCCCAGACAGCAGATCCTTGCCGAGGGAATCGGAGGTGTTGTAGGAGCCGTTGTATCCGTCCTGGTGCTCTATCTGATGAAGAGGAGCTTCGGCGGTTTCGGCACAGCCGAGCTCCCGGCGCCCCAGGCGAGCGCCGTGGCATCCATGGCAAGCGGACTGGGATCGTCGCCGGTGTTCTTCATCGGCATGGCCATAGGCCTTGTCCTGTTCCTGTTCAACATCCCGGCTTCCGCCATAGGACTGGGAATCTACCTCCCGTCGTACATCTCCATGGTCGTGGGCGCGGGATACATCCTGTCCCTGATAGCGAAGAAGACAACGAAGGCCTCCGATGATACGATGAACCTCATTTCCAGCGGATTGCTCGGCGGTGAGGGCATCACAGGTGTCATTGTGGCCATTATCATGATGTTCCTCTGAGGCAATATGGAAGAAGTGTTCTCACCGTTCGCAAAAACACCGTCTCAGCTCGTGGAGCTTCTTTCCCTGGACAGGGAATTCCAAGGCAGACAAATCTACAGATGGCTTGTCAGGGGTGCAACATCGTTCGACGCAATGACGGACCTGCCAAAGGCCCTCAGGGAGCGCCTTTGCGCAGAGCATCCGGTTCTGTTCTCCAGCCGGGTTCTGACGAGCCAGAGCGACCCCGACGGTGCGGCCAAGCTCGCGCTTGAGCTCTACGACGGCAACATAATCGAGTGCGTGCTCCTGACCGACAGGGAGGGAGAGCTGACAGCCTGCGTGTCAAGCCAGGCCGGATGCGCCATGGGATGCAGGTTCTGCCGCACGGGAACGCTGAAACTGAAGAGGAACCTGCACGACTTCGAGATTGTGGAGCAGTTCATGCATCTGCAGAACGCCGCGCCGGGGAAGATATCCCATGTGGTGTTCATGGGGATGGGAGAGCCTCTTGCGAACCTGGACAACGTGGCAAGCGCCATATCGTTCCTCCATGATCCGGACGGCCTGAACCTCAGCCACCGCCGCATAACGGTCTCCACATGCGGTCTTGTGCCTGGCATAAACGAGCTTTCAAGGCGCCGGATCCCGGTGAAGCTGGCGGTCTCACTCGTCACGGCGGACGACGCCACACGGTCCGACCTCATGCCCGTCAACCGAGCATTCCCTCTGAAGGAGCTCAGGGAAGCCCTGGTGCGTTTCCAGAAGACAAGCGGCAGACGCTTCACGTTCGAGTACTGCATGATCCACGACAAGAACATCTCCGAGCAGGATGCCGAGCGTCTTTCGCGCTTCTGCAGAGGCCTGGAAGTGATCGTCAACCTGATTCCGTTCAATCCTTGTCCCGAGCTCCCGTTCACAACGCCGTCGGAGCAGGAGATACGCCGGTTCACCAACGCGCTCACCGCACGCGGCGTGGCCTACACCATCCGCATCAGCCGCGGAAGGACCATCAAGGGCGCCTGCGGCCAGCTTGCCGGGAAACTGGAATCCTGCTAGTTGTAGTTGAATGCTCTACATGCCTTAGATGCTCTACATGCCTTAGATGCTTTGGATGCTTTGGATGCTTTGGATGCTCTAGACGCTGTAATACACAGACACTTTTTATCCTCAACTATAGGGTAAAATGAGTTGCTGAGAATCCCCGCTCAGAGGATCTCTATGCTGTAGCTGTAGCTACGCAGGAGGTTGGAGACGGTGATGACAGCGTCGTCGTCGTAAGTGATCTCATAAAGCGGAACGTTGCCTTCGGAGACCGAGCGCCTGACGAGTTTTCCGCCCTCATAGCCTTCGACGAGCGTCATGCCGCAGGCGGAGAGCTCGCGGTCCAGGGGTTTGGAAGATGCGAAGCACAGCTGCATGTCGGCAACGATGTACAGACCCACGATCCTGTACTCCGGGATGAAGGCGGATTCGAATGTGATGTCCTGGCCGTCGTAGACGACCTTGGCCATGGTCTGCCCGGTGGGTGCGAAAAGCATCATCTCCAGCGAGACATCGTCCCAGACCAGCCAGGCCTCCAGGGCGACCGCCTCATCGAAGCCGGGGAAGGTCCCCGTCACCAGCTGGTACGAGTCCAGCGGCTCGGCCACCGAATCCAGAGGAAGCAGATGGAAATCTGTCCTCTTCCCCATCCGGATCTCCAAGCTGGCGCATGAGGCAAGTACAAGAACAATCAGCAGCGCGGCAAGCGCGATCGAAAACCTTCTCATTCGCGTGATGCTCCTATGGTGCATGCGTATGCGATCAGTATTCCGACGAACACGGTGAGTCCGAAGATGTGCACGGGCCTGAACGAGCTGAACGCCAGCGATCCGAAGCTCAGCTCGGTGGTTATGAAGGAAAGCGTCACCGCCTTGGAGGAGGAGTTCCCCCTGCCCGATGACGCGAACACCATGTAGTCCAGTCCCAGTCCCACGATCAGCACCAGACCCACAGTCATGAAGAAATCCAGGCTCAACCCGCAGAGCACAAGGACCCCGACCGTCCCCGTCAGGATCGTGTACGGTGCAAGGCTCATCCGAAGGCCCTTCCTCCATCCGAACACCACGACCATGACGATGACGATGACACCGAAGGCGATGCCGAACAGCCTGAGTATCATCGCCGTCAGGTTGTCCAGCTGCTCTCCGGTGTCCTTAGCGGTCATGATGTACCTGACATCGTCCATTCCGTCGGCGATGGCACTGATACGGGACGTATCCGATGCGTTGCGGATTATCACGACCTCATAGTATCTTCCGTCGATCTCCCCGAGGGATATGGAGTCCGTCATGGACTTCAGGCTGTCGGGAAGCGAGGCGATCGTGAAATAGGAACCGTTGCCTGTGATCTTGTCCACAACAGATTTCCTATGCTCTTCATCCACTCCCAGGATATCGCACTGCTCATCAAGATATGGGAGCAGGCTTTCCGCGGCCTTGCGGCTGAGATCCTGCTGAGACCTTGGAGGGACGAACATGCCGGTGGCCACATAGCCCTCCAGAATGCCCTCCTCCTTCAGCTCGTCCAGGCGGTTGCAGAAGACAAGCTCGCGCTCAAGGACATCGTTCTCCGATGTGCCTCCGACCACGGCGTATGTCGTGTCCAGGTAGCCCAGGGCCCTGGCGGCGACGGTCTCGCTTCTGAGCATGCGCTCGGAGGGCGTGTAGAGACTGGTTATGTCGTTGGCGATCCCCATGCGCGGGATCTGCACCAGGACAAGGATCGTGGCCGCCGCGGCGAGCCAGGGAAGCAGGAACGGAAGCCTGCGTTGCACCGGAGGCCTTGCGGCGAACGACTGGGTGTTGATCATCCTCGGGCCGATGATGTGCGGGTACAGGACCATCGCCGTGAGGTACGAGCTCAGAAGGCCGGCAAGCGATATCACTGCCATCTGCCTGAGGATATCGTATGACGAGAACAGGAGGACCAGATAACAGAGCTCGGTGGATATGAAGCTCATCGTCAGGCTCCTGCCTATCTTCCTTCGGATGCAGGTACCGTCGTAGTCGGGACAGGACTGCGCCGCGCAGATGTAGCTGTGGATGGAATAGTCTATGCAGGTTCCGATCAGCGATGTGCCGAAAACCATGGACAGCACGTGGATGTCCCGGAAGAACAGGACAAGGGCCGCCGCTGCGCTGCCGAGCGAAATCGTCAAGCTCAGCAGGAACAGCCAGAGGATGTGGAAGTTCCGGCACAGCAGGAAGAACATCAGCAGAATTAGTACGACGGAAACGACGGATATGACCGTCATCTCGCGTCTTGCTCCGGTGGCGCTCTCATAGCTGTGGAACGCAAGGCCACTGTAGGATACCTCCGCACCGGGGAATTCGGCCTCGATGGCCTCCCCGATGGAGAAGATGCGTCCTACCCCGCCGCTTCCGGATGCCAGGCTCAGGCTTTCCCCGGAGAGCGTTCCCTGGATCAGCACATACCAGATGCCGTCGACCTCCGAGGCCAGCACTCCGTCTTTCGGAGAGAATGTCGTGAGGCTGCCGACCTTGGTCAGGAGCTCCATCCAGACGGTCTCGGAAAGAAGGTACGGGTCGTCGTCCAGGTTCGAGAGCGATGACACGGTGAATGCGCTGAAGATGGATGCAAGGCTGTCGTCGG
>JBGUMQ010000064.1:0-7909 GCA_045116915.1 Sphaerochaetaceae bacterium
ACATCCATTTTAGCAACTCCGCTGATAAAATATTACTTTAAAAATAGTTATTTGTTTGCCTGTCTTGATTGCCAAGACAAACTGCGTGGCCCCAAGAGACCCTGGGGCCACAAGTTTAAAACCAAAGGAAATTAGTTCTTTCCGTACTTTGCCCAGTACTCGTTCCACTTGTCGCAGATGGCCTGCTTGTTCTTCGCAAGGGCCTCTGTGTCGGCGACCTTCACGTTGATGGTGTCGAGGTCGACCATTGTCGGGCTGCCGCCGGTGAGCTTGCTTGTCGTAGCCGGTCTTGCAGCTGCGTCGAGGTAGGTCTGCTGACCTGCGTCGGACTGAAGGAAGTCCATGAACAGCTTGGCGTTCTCGAGGTTCTTGGCGCCCTTGATGATGGCGGATGCGAATCCGACGGATGTTGTTCCTTCCTCCCAGAAGACCATGTGGACACCCTTCTCTCCGGCATCGATCAGCTTGACGATTGCGGGCTCGTAGGAGAGACCTACAACGTACTCACCGGCGATTGTGCTCTTTCCGGGAACTGAAGACGAGCTTACGACAACCAGTCCGTTGGACATGAGCTTGGCGATGTAGTCCCATGCAGCGTCGCTGTCCCAACCGCCGAAGTCTGTGAGCAGACACTGGAGGTTGTTCCATGCCGATGAGGATGATGTCGGGTTGGCCATGACGACCTTGCCGCTGAGTTTCGGATCGAGCAGTGAGTTCCAGCCTGTGATCTTGAGGCCGAGCTCCGACTCGAGTGCATCGTTGACTACCAGACACGGGATCTGGATGTCATGGAATGTGAGCTTTCCGGATGTGTTGGTGTAGCCTTCCTGCATCTTCGAATCGTTGACGCTGACGTATGTCTCGAAGAGATCACCGTAAGCAGCGAGGTCTGCATACTGCAGTCCGCCGAACATGGCGTCGGCCTGCGGGTTGGATGCCTCGGCCTGGATCCTGGCCTTGCAGTCACCTGCACCACCGTATGTGTAGTAGACCTTGATGTTCGGATAAAGCTCGTTGAACTTTGCCATTGTGATGTCGTAGTGGGCCTGGCTGACCGTTGTGTAGAGGATCAGCTCTCCCGAAGGTCCGTCCGACTTGGCCTCTGTTGCGGCCTGTGCGAAAATGGCTGCCATGGCAACCAGAGCGATAAGCAGAATACTTAATGCTTTCTTCATTTCCTACTCCTTTTTTTCTACACCCATGTGTAGTTGTTAACCTTCTCAAGGACCGTATCCCTGTCCGGGATGCCTGCCCTTCCTCCCGGCCTTGCGCATTTGAGGCTTGCCGCAACGCTGGCGAACCTGATGCATCCGGCCGTATCCATGCCTGAAACGTAAGCGTTCAGGAACGAACCGTGGAAAACGTCCCCGCATCCCGTGGTATCCACCACCTGCGGGGCCTTGTATGCCGGGAAAGCGACCACCTTCCCGTCGATGACGAACCTGCTCCCCCTGTCGCCCAGGGTGCATCCTATGACCTTCTTGTCGCCCCAGGACGCCATTTCGAGCAAAGCCCTATCATAATCCGTTTCTCCGCTGACACGCAAGGGATATTTGCTGTTCATTATCAGTATATCCGCAAGTGTGGCCAGCGCCCTGTTCTTCTCATTGTCCTTCTGCATGGAGCAGCCGTCCAGCGAGACGGTCACACCATACTCCTTCGCGATCCTTGCGGCATTGAGTGCATTCTCGTAATGCGTGCCGTCCAGATGCACGACCTGCGAGTTGCGGATCACTTCCCTGAGGCTATCATCCCACGTGATGGCGGGATTGTAGTCCCTCTGCGGGAACTTGGTCCGCGACCCGTTCTCCGGATTGACCATGATGAAGGATTCCAAACCCCAGCAGTCCTTTCTTCTGACCATGTGGTCCGTGCAGACGCCTTCCTCCTCCATCATCGCCACTATGTTGTCCGACATTGAGTCGAATCCCAGATTGCCGATGAAGCCGCAGTCCGAACCCAGCCTGGATGCCGCCACAGTCGCGGTGGCCGATGCCCCGCCTCCATGACGCACTATCTTAGTGATATGGGTCGAGCTGTCCTCCACAGGGAAGTCCTCCACCATGCAGATCACATCAACACAGTTGTAGCCTACCCCGCAAATCTGGAATTTCCTCAAAACGGACCCCTTCTCATGCCTTGCCTATGCTTCCGAAGAGTTCCATCTTCTTTATGCACATGGCCTTCGTGGCCTCGAGTCCCGGTGCCAGTACGGCCCTGGGGGTGAAGCCCTTGCTCTCCTTGTCCCTGTTCTCCTCGAAATACCTGCGTGTGGCCTCTGTGAAGGCGATCTGGCATTCCGTGTTCACGTTGACCTTCGCCACGCCGCCCCTGATGGCCCTCTGTATCTGGTCTGCCGGGATGAGCGAACCGCCGTGCAGTACCAGCGGAAGATCGCCGATCCTGGCCTTGATGGCCTCCAGGACATCGAAATGCAGGCCTTCCCAGTCTGCGGGATACTTGCCGTGGATGTTTCCGATTCCGGCTGCCAGGAAATCGATTCCGAGCGATGCAATCATCTCGCACTCCGCGGGATCGGCGCACTCGCCCCTGGAGATCCTACCGTCCTCCTCTCCGCCGATTCCTCCGACCTCGGCCTCCACGCTGATGCCCTTTGCATGGGCAAGGCGGACGACTTCCTTGGTCTTCTCTATGTTCTCGGCTATCGGAAGCGACGAACCGTCGAACATGACGGATGAGAATCCGTTCTCTATGGCATCCAGTGCCTCTTCGTATTTTCCGTGGTCCACATGCAGTGCGACCGGAACGGTGATGTCGAGATAATTGATGAAATCCTGCACCATATCCGTGATCGTGCGGTACCCGCCCATGTATTTGGCCGTACCTCCGGATACTCCCAGGATGATCGGGGACTTCTTCTCCTGCGCTGCAAGCAGGAAAGCCCTCACGCTTTCCATATTGTTGAGATTGAAATGGCCCACGGCATAATGCCCTCTGACGGCATCATCCAGCATTTCCTTGGCGGAAACTAGTTTCATGAGCAACCCTCCTATAATCGACTTTACTATGCCTAAGGGCAGAAGTAAAGCACAATTCAATCATTTTTCTGCAAATTTTTCGAGCAACACATTGCAACTTTTAAAAACCTCTAGCATAAAAATGCAAATTTTGCTTTACAACCGCACTTGCGGGGGGTTAGAATCCAATCATGGCACAGAGAACACTCATAGAGGAAAGACGCAGACGCATCCTGGAGACGATGGAGAAGAACCGCAAGGCGGAGATCCGCGAGCTCTCCGAGCTTCTGGGAGAGTCCGAGATAACCGTCAGGAGGGACCTGATAGAGCTGGAGAAATCCGGTCAGGTCATTAGGACGCACGGCGGTGCGGTGCTGAACGAGCAGAAGAAATCGGTATGGCACACCTCCTCCATCAACGACCGCCTCGAGCGCAACCGAGAGAAGAAGGAGAAGATCGCCGCCTTCGCCGCGACTCTGGTCAAAGACAGCGAAAGCGTATTCATCGACGGCGGCAGCACCAACCAGATACTCGCCCCGATGATCCGTGACCTGAGGAACATGCTCTATGTCACCAATTCCCCCGACATAGCCGATATCCTGCTGCAGAACGGCGAGAGCCGCATCATCCAGATCGGCGGCGAGCTTACTCGCGACACGCACCTGACAATAGGTCCGGACGCCGAGGCCAACCTCGGGCGCTATTATGTGGACAAATGCGTCACGAGCGTCTCAGGCGTGGATCCCGATGCCGGATGCTACTCCGCCATCCCCAGCGAGGCCAGCTTCAAGCGGGCCCTTGTCTCCCATGCGCGCCAGACGATCCTGCTTGCCGACAGCAGCAAGTTCAACCGCAAGGCCTTCTCCCTTGCTTTCGACCTCAGGTTCGTGGACATCGTCGTCACCGATTCGGAGACCCCCGCGGAAATAATCCAGAGGCTGCGCAACAGGCACATCACCGTCTACGTGGTGTGACAAAGTAACTCAATACTCAAAACAAAAAAAAGGATGTCCCATCGGACATCCCCTGAGAACCTTCAGCCGATCAATAGGCCTTCGAGTTCCTCATCTTCTTGACCTTCAGCATCTGCTTGCGGGCCAGAGCCTTCTTTTTCCTGTGCTCAATTGCAGACGGCTTCTCGAAGTACTCGCGCATCTTGAACTCCCTGATGACGCCTTCCTTCTCGACCATTCTCTTGAAACGCTTGATAGCTTTCTCGAGCGGTTCAGTCTCATCGACTTTCACGTATGCCATAACCAATTCACCCCCTCTGCCTAAAAGCTCAAGAATAACATGCTTTGCCAAGATAGCATTGTCGGCGGACTTTGTCCACACATATGACGCAGAATAATATGTTTTATTCGGCGAACAGGCCGTTTTCCACAAGAACGTGCGGGATGCCAGTCCTGTCCGTGCACACGACGTCCAGACCGGTCTCCAGCGTGAACGACAGCGTGTACAGGCTTGTGTTGAAGAAATCCGGAAGCATCTCCTCGTCCGGAGGCAGGATGTCCAGCGCCTCGACAAGGGCCCCGCCAAGATGCACGACCATCTCGCCGTCCCTCAGGCTGACATAGCCCACCCTCTTCAGGTTCTCGTCGAAATCCAGGATCCTGTCCATCTCCGGCGTATGCGTCCAGTCCGTCAGCCTTCCGCCTTCGAACACAAGGTCCACCACCTGCGTCCTTCCCAGCACCCTGACCGTCCCGTGCGCATGCCCGTGAGCTGAAGTCCTGTCCGCGTTGAACGACAGCCTGTCGAAATCCACGCAGCTTATGAACTCCCTTCCCGAAGACAGCACCCTGTGCCCGCCCACGAAGCGGCTCGACGGCGCCACGGTCAGCTCCAGGTCCGTATGCGGCCCGCGAATACTCATGTCCGCAAGCGACATGTCCTCAAGACGGCGGCTCCTGTACCGCGAAGCCAGTCCCAGCGACGAGACCCCCACATCCAGAGTGCTCACAAGATCCTTCCACGCCGGATCGTCTTCATCCCAGACCGATGCCACACACCATGGCACGGCGATCCTCCTGTCCAGCACCAGCGGATCGGCCAGATGCCCCAGTTTCTGAAGCGCCCCCATGTCGTCCTGCTCCACGACGATGTCGATCAACTGCCCTTCCTCTTCAAGCCGTTTCCTTTCATGCGACAGCCTGAGCATTACCGCACACTGCGGCAGATGGGCCGGAGGAGCCGGATCGAACTCCAGCACCTGCGACGGTTTGCCGTTCTCTATGACGACGATCTTCACAGTGACATCTGTGACCGGCAGGGCCGTCTGCGCGATGAGCCTTGCGAACTCCAGGTCGCGCTCGTCCGTGTTTATCGACAGGGCATCGCCTGTCCTGAGGTCAAGGAAATCCCTGACGATAGCATTCGCGTAATCGGTGTATTTCTTTTCCATATCAGCTGTTGAGCTCGCAGGCGATCCTCGCGCCCTCCAATGTGTGCCTGACATCGGCCCTGTTGACGTAGATCTTGCCTTCCAGATACACGGAGAAGCCTCCGGTGACTATGACCACCACCTTGTGTCCTATCTCCTGCTCTATCTGATCCACGATGGACCTGAGCTGACCCACGAAACCGTAGATCACGCCGGCGCGGATGGAAGTGACCGTGTCCCGTCCGAGGACAGTGGTGGGAAGATCCAGCCGTATGGCAGGAATCTGGGCCGCCGATTCGAAAAGCGCCTTGACCGATGTCATCATGCCCGGACCGATGGTGACGCCCAGGACCTCGCCCTGCGGTGAGACCGTCTCGGTGGTGAATGCCGTTCCGAAATCCGCGACGGTCACATAATCGTCAGGATACAGGCTGTGTGCCGCAATCAGGTTGCACAGGATGTCCGCTCCGAGCTCCGGCGGGATGCTCTCCCTCTTCAGTCCGGTCTCGATATCCAGCCCTACCACCACAGGCTCTATTCCGCCTGCCTCGCGCACTGCTTTGATAACAGGATGCGTCAGATCAGGAACAACGCTGCTCACCACAGCCCTGCCGAACGACATCAGCCGCAGATGGTGCCTGACCTCGTCCACAGCGGTGCTGCTTTTGGTCTTTATCCTGATGACATCGCCCCAGTTGTTTCCGTCATGCACACAGAGGACCACATTGGTGTTGCCGATATCCACGGCAAGGATGCTGCTTCCCATCGTATCCTCAGAGGGCCACGGCGTTCTTGGAGCCGTACATCTCCATCCTCAGCGCCCTGATGGCGGGATCGGACATGTAGTCGTCGAACTTCATGTAGCGGTCGATCAGTCCCTTGGGGGTGAACTCGATTATCCTGTTGGCGATCGAATCGACGAACTGGTGGTCGTGCGAGTTGAACAGGACGACTCCGCTGAAATCGATCAGGCCGTTGTTCAGGCTCTGGATGGCCTCAAGGTCCAAGTGGCTGGTGGGCTCGTCGAATATCAGGCAGTTGGCGCCCTCAAGCATGAGCTTGGACAGGACGCAGCGCACCTTCTCTCCTCCGGAGAGCACCTTGCAGCTCTTGAGCGCCTCGTCTCCGGAGAACAGCATCCTTCCGAGGAACGAGCGCAGGTATGTCTCGTCCGCATCCTCAACGAACTGGCCCAGCCAGTCGGTGATGCTCATGTCCTCCTGGAACAGTGCGTCGTTGTTCTTGGGGAAATATCCCTGGCTTGTGGTGACGCCCCACAGGTAGTCGCCGCTGTCGGCCTGCATGTTGCCCGTGATGATCTCGAACAGAACCGTCTTTGCGAAATGGTTCGGTCCGACAAAGGCGATCTTGTCCCCGTTGTTCACCAGCAGGTCCAGGTTGTCCAGCACCTTCTTTCCGTCGACGGTCTTTGTCAGCCCGCGGATCTCCAGTATGTTCTTCCCGCACTCACGGTTGGGCTTGAACGCCACATACGGGAAACGCCTGCTGGACGGCTGGATGTCGTCGATCGTCAGCTTGTCGATCAGTTTCTTGCGGCTGGTGGCCTGGCGTGCCTTGGCCACGTTGCTTGAGAAGCGCAGGATGAATTCCTTCAGCTCGGCGATCTTCTCCTCGCGCCTCTTCTTCTCGTCCTTCATCTGCTTTGCGATCAGCTGGCTGGACATGTACCAGAAGTCGTAGTTTCCGACATAGAGCTGTATCTTTCCGAAATCGATGTCGGCGATATGCGTGCAGACCGTGTTCAGGAAGTGTCTGTCGTGCGATACGACGATGACCGTGTTGTTGAACTCTCCCAGGAAGTCTTCCAGCCAGTGGATGGACTCCAGGTCCAGGTGGTTGGTGGGCTCGTCCAGCAGCAGGATGTCGGGGTTCCCGAACAGCGCCTGCGCCAGAAGCACGCGGACCTTCACGTTGTCCTCCACATCCTTCATGAGCTTCTCGTGCATCGGAACCGGGATTCCGAGACCGTCCAGGAGCACTCCGGCATCGGCCTCCGCCTCCCATCCGCCCAGCTCGGCGAACTCGCCCTCGAGCTCCGCGGCACGGATCCCGTCCTCCTCGGTGAACTCCTCCTTGGCGTAGATCTCCTCCCTCTCCTTGCGCACGTCGTAGAGCTTCTTGTAGCCCATGATGACCGTGTCGATGATGGAGTACTCGTTGAATGCGAAGTGGTCCTGCCTGAGGACGGCCATCCTCTGGCCCGGAGTGATGATGATCTCTCCCGTATCGGGCTCTATCTCTCCACTGAGTATCTTTAGGAATGTGGACTTGCCAGCCCCGTTCGCACCGATGATTCCGTAGCAGTTGCCCGGAGTGAACTTGATGTTGACGTTCTTGAAGAGGACCTGTGTCCCGAATGAAAGGGAAATGTCGGAAGCGGTTATCATCGCATACTCCTTTGAGAAATCAAAAAAAACGGGCTGTCATTGACAGCCCATTGAATAGTTCCAAGGGGAATCGAACCCCTGTTTAGAGACTGAGAATCTCCCGTCCTAACCCCTAGACGATGGAACCATCTAGTTTTTCG
>JBGUMQ010000065.1:0-47102 GCA_045116915.1 Sphaerochaetaceae bacterium
CAGCCTCATCGCGTTGCAGCTTATGGACTTGGTGCCGCCGCCTGGGATGTTGGTCTCGAAGAACTCCTCGCCTGCCTTTCCTGTTCCGGAGAGGAAGGATCCGATGTAGGACCTGACCTCGGGGTCCAGGAGCACGCGCGCGTAGTTCAATCCCGCATAGTTCTTCCTGGAGGCAAGGGCTGTGAGATCGTTCAGGGTCGAGTTCACATACATTACGTTTCCGTCCGGAGCGACCATCAAGCAGCCGGCCATCAGGTTGTCCAGGATGGTGTTGCGTATCCTGAGCTCGGTGTTCTGGCTCTCTATTATCCTAAGGATCTCCTCATCGGAGAGCTTCCCTATCTTGCTGGAGGCTTTCTTGACGAACTGGCTCATCTGTTGACCTCCTGTATCCTGTAGACCACGAAATCGAACGTCAGTCGTTTGGTCTGGTTGAACGTCCTTCCCTTGAGCACGGCATCGTCCACCGCGTGCAGCAGGTATTCCGTACGTCTCTGGTCCAGTCTGCCGTCCAGGAAGGCCTGCCGTATGCAGTCCTCGACATGCATGAAGAACCTGTCCCATCCCTGGTTCTTCTCGAGCTCTGCCACCAGGGCCGGCATGTCCAGGCCCTGCTTCATCAGAAGCGCCGACGCGCTGTCGGCAAGGAGCCTGTCGTTTATGCCGCTCCCCTCCAGGAAGAACTCCTCCATGCTGTTGTATTTGGAAGGATCGACGAAAAGCGAGTTGAGGATGTGTCTCCTCATGTCCGGGGTCTCGTCGTTGAACCTGAATTTGCGCACGCGGCTGAGTATCGTGGCCGGGATCCTTCCTGCATTGGACGATATCAGGATGAAACGGCTGCCTGCAGGCGGCTCCTCAAGAGTCTTCAGAAGACCGTTGACGGCCGAATCGCCGGCGTTCTCGAGGCCCTCGATGATGACGAACTTGCCCACTCCGTCCATGGACGAAGTGCTGCACCAGTCCCTGATGGCCCTCACCTGCCCGATTGTCAACGATGATGTCCTGTTGGAGTCCATCAACGGGGATAGGGCCTTCTCCAGCCTGTCGCACATCGCGGCCACACCGGAATCATCCGCTGCATCCAGATCGCGCAGCATGTCGCTGACCTCGGCGGCATCGGAGAACTTCTTCTTGCCCGCCGCGGTGCTCTGGCCGTCGATCATCGCCCCGTGGTATTGCTGCAGCAGTATGGAGATGCTTTCCTTCAGGAAGTTTCGCGAGCTCACGTTGCGGTGCTTCCTGCACAGCTCCAGTGCTGTCCTTATCCTGTATGCATGGTTCCGATCCGAGATTATGACAACGTTCTCATCCGGGATGCCGAGGCGCATGCATACCGCCCTTGCGGCGAACATGCGTCCGGTGAAGCTGTTTCCGGAGAACAGCATGGCGTTGGGGACGGATCCCGACGCGATCGTCTCCTCCAGCTGCGAGGCTATCTCAGGCTGGGTCGCGGCAAGGCTGCCGCCGAGCAAATCCTTCACTGCCATGGCGGTCTCAGATCACGTTCTTTATCGTGGAGACGCAGAATTCGGCGAACGGCTGGATGAGCTTGCGCGAGAACAGGCTTTCGTCGAACAGGGGCTTGAGGTTGAACAGGTTCTGGAAACCCAGGATGTACTCGAACGCCGTGAACAGGAGGAAGGCCTCCGCAAGGCCCAGGAAGAACCCCAGCAGGTTGTCAACGACCGACAGGTTCGCCGTATCGACGATGTGTCCCAGTATGCCCCCGAAGGCCTTCATCAGCAGGTACCCGACGACGAAGATGGTGAAATAAGCCAGGAACGATGCGAACCAGAGCGGGAAACCCAGGTGGTCCACGAAAACGGGACTGAGCAGATGGGTGTACATGATCGCCAGGATGAAACCCAGGACGTAACCGAATTTGGTGGACAGCTCGTCGAGGAAGCCCTTTATGGCGCCCCATATGCCGCCTATCATGAAGAGAATGAAAAGAATGTAGTCGAGTACTGTAAGGTATTTCATCAGGTCCCCCGGAAAGTGTGTCAAATATACACAGCAATTATACACAACACTTTCCCGACTGACTATCCTGCATGCCGTTTTTTTAGTACTATTGTCGTATGGGTATTTTGACAGCGATATTCGGAAGCAAGAAAGACAAGGACCTGAAGCATCTGCAGCCTATTGTGGACAAGGTCAATTCATATGAGAACTGGGCAAAGGGCCTCAGGGATGAGGAATTCCCGCTCCAGACACAGAAGTTCCGCGACCGCCTCAAGGCCGGCGAGACATTGGACCAGATCCTCCCGGAAGCCTACGCGCTGGTGCGTGAGGCATCGTTCAGGGTGCTTGGCGAGCGCCACTACGACGTCCAGATCATGGGAGCCATCGTCCTCCACGAAGGCAAGATCCTGGAATTGAAGACCGGTGAGGGAAAGACGCTCACCAGCGTCCCCGCCGGCTATCTGAACGCCCTTGAGGGCAAAGGCGTCCACATCATCACCGTGAACGACTACCTGGCTCAGCGTGACGCCGACTGGATGGGACCCATCTACAACTTCCTGGGCCTCACCGTGGGCGCGATCGTTTCCAACATGGACAACGAGCGCCGCCGTCAGGCCTACAGTTGCGACGTCACGTACGGAACCAACAACGAGTTCGGATTCGACTACCTGCGCGACAACATGAAACTGCGCGCCCAGGACAAGATCCAGCCGCTTCACCACTACTGCATCATCGACGAGATAGACTCCATCCTCATAGACGAGGCCAGGACACCGCTCATCATATCCGGTCAAGCGGACGATGACACGGAGCTCGCCCGCAACGCCGAGAAGATCACATCGTATTTCAAGGAATGCGAGAAGGATCCGGAGACCGGCGAATACCCTGTCGTCTCGGCGTTCGCACGTTTCGAGGAAGGAGCCAAGCTGGAGCCCGAGGGAGACTACATGCTGGATGAGAAATCCAAACGCGTGAGCTTCACCAAGGAAGGCATGGTCCACATGGAGGAGCTCCTCAAGCGCTTCGGGATCATCCACGGTTCTCTCTACGACGACGAGAACTTCGAATACATCCACTACGTCACCCAGGCCATGGTGGCCAGGCACCTCTACCACAAGGACACCGATTACGTCATCGTCGACAACCAGATACAGATCGTCGACGAGTTCACAGGTAGGATCCTGCACGGCAGACGCTATTCGGACGGCCTGCACCAGGCCATCGAGGCCAAGGAGCACATAAAGATCCTTGGCAAGAACAAGACCCTGGCCACGATCACGTTCCAGAACTTCTTCAGGATGTACGACAAGCTTTCCGGAATGACCGGAACAGCCGACACCGAGGCCACCGAGTTCATGCAGATCTACAACCTGGACGTCGTGGTCATCCCCACCCACCTTCCCGTCATAAGGAAAGACCTGGATGACCTTGTGTTCCTGAACGAGCAGTTCAAGTACCAGGCCATCTGTCAGGAGATACAGCGCGTGCACGCCACAGGCCAGCCGATCCTGGTCGGGACGGTTTCGATCGAGAAATCGGAGCTCATCTCCGCCCTGCTGCGCAGGATGGGCATCCCTCACGAGGTCCTGAACGCAAAGAACCATGCGCGTGAGGCCACGATCATAGAGAACGCAGGTGCCAAGGGCGCCGTCACGGTCGCAACCAACATGGCGGGCCGTGGAACCGACATCAAGCTCGGAGGATCCCCCGATGCACTTGCCCGCCGCATCTGCGGCTCCGAGGCAACCGAGGAGGAGCTCAAGGCCGCCCGTGAGAAGACACACGACCAGTGGCTTGCCGCCTACGAGGAGGTCAAGGCCCTCGGAGGCCTCTATATCCTCGGTACGGAAAGACATGAGTCCAGGCGTATAGACAACCAGCTGCGCGGAAGAGCCGGACGTCAGGGCGACCCCGGTACATCCCGTTTCTACGTCAGTTTCGACGATACCCTGCTGCGCCTGTTCGCCAAGGACAACCTCAAGGCCATGGTCGGCCGCCTGGGGATGAACACCGGAGAGCCCCTTGAGCATGCCATGGTCAGCCGCGTCATAGAGACGGCCCAGAAGCGTGTCGAGGAGCGCAACTTCGACATCAGGAAACGCCTGCTCGAGTACGACGACGTGCTGAACGAGCAGAGGAACTTCATCTACAGCCAGCGTGACGCCATCCTGGTGGACAAGGACATGATCGGACGTGCAGTCAGTGCATGCGACGAATATGTCGATTTCGCCGTCGAGACGGCCGATGCCAAGGGTGGACTCAACGTCAGCGCCCTGCACCAGAGCCTCCTGGACAGCATAGGATACGACTACGAGCCCGCACAGGGGGACGAGAAGGTCCCGCCCGCAGAGCTGGCATCGCGGATCAAGGCCGATGTCAAGGCCATCGTCGATTCAAAGGTCGCCATCACCGGACCGGACGTGTTCTCCCTCTTCATCCGCCAGATATACCTCAAGCAGATCGATGCCCGATGGCAGAGCCATCTCGAGGAGCTGGAGGACCTCAGGGATTCGGTATCCCTCAGGACATACGCCCAGAAGAACCCGCTTGTCGAGTACAAGCTGGAAGGTTCTGAGATATTCGACAGGATGATCGACAAGATCAAGAGTTCGGTCGCAAAGACCATCCTGCGCGTTCAGATCCGCCAGGAAGGCCAGCAGCCGAAGCAGGCCGCACCCAGGAGGATCATAGAGAGCCACTCCTCCGCCCTTTCGTTCGGCAACATGGCCGCATCCCAGCAGGCCGCCGCACGTCAGAGCGCCAATGCCGGAGCCGTCTCACCGGTGCAGGTCATCAGGACCGCACCCAAGGTGGGACGCAACGACCCCTGCCCCTGCGGAAGCGGCAAGAAGTACAAGAACTGTTGCGGAAGGAATGCGGGAACCGTCTGATTCCCGCATCATTTCTGGAGCATCCTTATCCTGTTGTACAGTATGTGGCTGTTGATGTTCCTTATCAACAGCCCTATCTCCGACTCCGTACGTGCCGTATCGGCCTCAAGGTATTCGTCGATGGTTATCTTGCCTTCCTCGTACAGCTCGCGCATCCTCTGCGACAGACGGGTCTGGCCGTCGTATTGTATCAGGAACAGCTCGTAATCGTTGTTGAAGTCCCTTATCTCCTTTTTCAGCTCGTCGACCTTGGCGTTGTACGCCGCAAGGGCCTCGTTGTAGACGGCACTGGCGTCGGCAAGGGATGTCTCGAGTCTTCCGATCTCGATTATCTCCTTCTGGAGCGCGTTGTTGGACAGGTCGCGCAGCACCTTCTCATAGGCCTCGCGGTTGAATGTCGTCCCTGTGGTGTACAGCGACTTGAGCCTTGCGATCTCGGCATCGGAAAGGACCTGCGGAGTGTTGCTCCAGCTCCCGCCGATGGTGATCACCGGACCGTTCCATGACGATTCGCCGGTCGTGTGGTTGTAGCTGTATCCTGTCGATACCGAGAGGTCCAGCGAGAGGTTCCCTGTGGAATACGAAGCGGAGATGTCGCCCGATATCCCGCTGGTCTCATGCTTGAGCGAATCGATGAACGTGATCCTGGGATCCAGACCGGCCCTGAGGGAAAGGGAACTGCTTGTCCCGGTCTTCTCCTCTATCTGCTGGCGGATCGAGAGCATCTCCAGGTACTTTCCGTGAACCTCGTAGTTGCCTCCGCCGATCGGATCGATTTCCAGCTCGTATTTGGCGGCGCTGTCTATCCCCAGGCTTTCCACTTCCTCAAGACCGTACTTCTCCGCCACCTCGGCCCGCTTCTCGTAGTAGGCCTCCAGGCTCTGGCGGGCGGCCGCGGTCTTGATCTGGACCTCTGTGTCCCTTCTGATTCCCTCGGGGGAATCCTCGGTGATGACGCCGCTTTCCAGATCGGAGTAGTACTTTGCCGCACTGGCGCCAGCCTCCATGACGGGATCCACCGAATCGATGCTCAGGGCAAGGAGGTCCCTGATGTCGGTGAGGAAATCCATCTCGAACTGCAGTATGGAGTTGTCATACTCGATCGCAGCCAGCGTCTCGGCCCAGGAGCTGCTGTAGTCCGTGTCGTCCCAGCTGCGGAACTGATAGGTCTTGCCTACACCGCCGTGAAGTCCTATCTCGAATCCCCCCGCCTTGAAATCGTTGTCGGAACTGAAGCTTATGCTTCCGACGTTCGCCCTTGCGTCGAATGAGAGACTGCCCGTATCAGGTGTGGTGAACGACACGTCCAGGCTGGGAAGCTGGTAGGAGACGCCGTTGAGGTTCTCCGAGAACGACACTCCCGCACCCTGCACGCCGATGCTCCAGCTGGGGCCGTCGAGCGATGAGAGAAGATTGTCCACGAAACTGTTGTAACGTGTCTCGGAAAGGTCGGTTATGGCAGGGCTTCTCTTCAGAGCGATGTCGAGCAGCTCCTCGACGCTGATGGCCGCAAGGGATGCGGACACGTAAAGAACCAGTGCAAGGAACAGGAACAGCCTTTTTCTCATCTTGGGAACCTACTCTCCCCTGGCCTCGTGCAGGATGGCCCTGACCTCCGGATCGGCGAAATTCTCATCGATCTCGTCCTTCGTCAGACCGACGAACTCATGGCACAGGTAATGGATCCAGTTCTCGTCCGCCGGGCTGTTGAGTACGTGCTTGCGGCACCAGTAGTCGGGCTGGATGGGAAGCGGAGCCGTCTCCTTGTAGAGGGGGACCTTGTAGTCGTAGACCGCGATCTTCAGGTCCTCGCGGGGTATACCCTTGTCCATGATGACTGTCGCCAGGGCGTTCACCGTGTTGCCGGTGTCGAATATGTCGTCGACAAGAAGGACCTTGTCGCCCGAACGCAGGTATTTGGGGGAATACGTCCATCCGTCCACCTGGACCCTTGTCTGGTCCCTGAGGACATTGTAGGAACGTGCAACGACGGCGGCATAGAGGACCGGACGTCTGTGCTCGCGCATGCAGACGAGCTTGAAGTACTCAGAGAAAACATTGGCCATGTAGACCCCGCCCCTGAGCGACACGTAGATGACGTCGGGGATGAAATTGTCTTCCTTATGCATCTTGTAGGCGAGCTTCAGGGCGCTGTCCCTGATGACATCATGGGGTATGAATTCTTTCATGGTTTCCTCCGATTTCCTTTCTATTACCCTGTATATAAAGAAAATACCCACTCATAGCTGAGTGAGTATCTCCGGTCCGTCCTTTGTAATGGCGACAGTATGCTCCCAGTGGGCCGCGGGTTTTCCGTCTGCGGTGATGACCGTCCAGCCGTCCGGCATGTCGATTATCCCGTCCTTGCCCATGTTGATCATCGGTTCTATGGCGATCACCATGCCCTCCCTGATCCTGGGGTTCGGGGAGAACAGGCTGACATAGTTGGGGATCTCAGGCTCCTCATGGACCTGCAGTCCCACTCCGTGTCCGCAGTACTCGCGAACCACTCCGTATCCGTTGCGGTGCGCATGCTCGTAGACCGCGGATCCGATGTCCTGGATGCGGCAGTGCGGCTTGTCCAGCGCGGCGATTCCCTTGTACAGGCACTCGCGAGTCACATCCACCAGCTTCTTCACCTCCGGCGAGACCTTCCCCACCAGGAATGTCCTGGCGCTGTCCGAGAAATAGCCGTTCAGGTTGATGCCAAGATCCACGGAGACCTCGTCACCCTCATGGATGATCCTCTTCCTGCTCGGGATGCCGTGGATGACCTCCTCGTTCACGCTGACGCAGGCGGTCGCCGGGAACCCCTCGTAATGGAGGAACGCGGGCTTTCCGCCGTGCTTTATGATGAAGTCATGGCACATGCGGTCGATGTCCATCGTGGACATGCCCGGGACGATCTTACCCTCCAGCGAGTCCAGGAGCTGGGCCAGCAGCTTGCAGGACCTGCGGATTCCGTCTATCTGCTCTTCAGTTTTCAGAAGGATCATGCAAAAACCTCACGGCCGTGTCCAGAAGACCGTTGATGAAGCGGTAGTTCACCTCGGTGCTGTACTCCTGGGAGAGCTTGACGGCCTCATCGATGACGATGTTCGGATGTATGTCCTTGCAGTACAGCAAGGTGTAGATGCTGAGTCTAAGGATGTTCCTGTCGACGAGATTGATGTTCTCTATGCTTCTCTTGGTGGAGAACCTGTTGATCATCTCATCGGTCTCGGAGACATGCGTCAGGACGCCGTCGATCAGATACAGCGCATAGAGCACCACATCCTGCTCGAGCTTGTCCTGTTCCTCCTTCGTGTATCCGGCGAAGCCTTCCGAATACGGGAGCGGGCAATCGTGGATCCTTCCGTTGAAATCCAGCGAATACAGCGTCTGGACCGCGATCGCCCTTGCGAGATGCCTTGATTTCATCAATCCGCTCCTCAGTTGCTCAGATACTTGATGGAAGCCTGCGACTTGAGGTCCGCCACCAGTGCGATGAATGCTTCCTGATAGGCATCGTTGGCCTTCTCCTGATAGAGATAGCTTGTGATGTAGTCCCTGACCGTTGTCGACTCTGTCGGCGATGTCTTGTCGTCTATGCCCAGTATCTTGGCATCGTTGTGCACGGAGACCTTGACGATATGGTAGCCGGCAAGGCTCTCGATGACGCCGCTGACCTCTCCGGCATCAAGCTCGAACACCTTCTCGAAGAAGTTCTCGCCCATGTACGCCATGGTGTCGGTGTCGCTGATCGACAGCCAGCCGATATCACCGCCGGTCGATACCGATTCGATGTCCTCGGAGTATGTGGTGACGGCCTTTTCGAATGTGATCTTGCCGTTCTTGATCATCGTCGAGACATTGTTGGCCTTCTTCAGCGCCGCGTCCTTGTCGTCCCCGAACGGGAAGTAGATGTGCGCGAGCTTGACGTTCTCGGGAGATATGAAGGAGGACTTGTTCTTCTTGTAGAAGGACTCGACCTCGGCTGTCGTCGGCATGAGCTTCTCATCCGTGAAATAGGAGGGCTCCATGGCCATGACATAGCTCTGGACCAGATACTGCTCGGCAAGGTACTCCTTGAAATAAGCCAGGTCCACACCGTAGTTGGTCTGGACGACATACTCGAACTGCTCGTCGGTCAGGCTCATGCCAAGCTGCGACTCGATGCTGGACTTCTGTGCGACCAGGAGCTCGTCCTTCTGGGCATCGGTGAGGACATAGCCGTCCCTCTCCATAGCCTGGCTGAGAAGCTCGTCGGAGATCATTGCGTCGAGGACGGTCGCGGAATCGACGGTCTCATAGACCTGCTTGTACTCGGCGACCTTCTCGTCGAGCATTTCCTGCGTGATGACATAGTTCTTCGTCAGGTTGATCCTGACGACCGGTGTCGATATGGCGCTGAACGCCGGTGCCGCGAACACTACCGCAAGAAGCAGTACGGCGGCGATGATGATGCTCTTCTTCATCTTCACTCCTTGTATGCGGGATCCACATGGAGGCGTTTTCCTGCCGCAAGGGCGTAGTTCCCGTTCGGAAGGATGTCGGAGACCTTGAGATACATTCCCTCGGACTCCATGGCCCTCATGAGTGTCTGGAGGACCTTGCCTTTTCTCATGCAGTTCTTACTGATAAAACAACTGCAGCGCTTTCCGGATACGGAACCTGCAGCCTTCAGGAACTTGTAGACGTTCTCGGGGATGGTTTTCGAGAAATAAGCCGATGCCGTCGTGATGACCGAGACATAGTCGTAGAACGAGATGAGCCTGCCCATCTCGAGGTTCATGTCGAATACATCGACCGTATGGCCGTTGGAGGTGATTCCCTCGGCGAGCTTTGATGCGAGTTCCCGCATCGCCGTGTCATTCGGCTGTCTTCCGCAATACAAAACGCAGACTCTCATCACATCCCCCATTTACACAAATTGGCCGCACGTGAATGCGGCCTTTCTGTTTCGCGATCTTCGATCAGTTCGTGCTTGTGCTGTCGGCTGTCGACGTTGCGGCCGCCCTGTCGTTCAGCGAGCTGAGGACGGAGGAATCGGACGACTTGTTCACGAATGCGACCGCCACTGCGAGCAGGACGAAGATCCCGACTGTCCAGCCGGTGATCTTGTTCATGGCCTTGTTGGACCTTCCGCCGAAAGCAGAGTCGCTGTTTCCGCCGAAGATTCCGCCCAGTCCGGTCTCATCCTCGCTCTGGATCGAGACAAGGAAGATCAGGAAAAGACTGACAAGAACAAACAGAACCAAAAGAATGATACTCAATACTGCCATTTTCTATACCTACCAAATAAAATCAGCAATTGATGATCGGGAGGAACTGCTCGAGTGTGAGGGATGCTCCGCCGACCAGTGCGCCGTCAATATGCTCGCAAGCCATAAGCTCCTTGACATTTGAAGGCTTTACTGACCCACCATACTGTATAATTTGATTTTCTGCAACAGCCTTGCCGAATTTCTTCTCGATCAGGCTCCTGATGTAGGCATGTGCGGAGTTGGCATCGTCGGGTGTGGCCGTCTTGCCGGTTCCGATGGCCCAGACAGGCTCGTAGGCGATGGTCACGTGGGCCATCTGCTCGGGAGTGACTCCCTCGAGTCCGATGTTGATCTGGTCGGCCAGGACCTTCTCCAGACGTCCGCCTTCCCTCTCCTCCAGCGTCTCGCCGACGCAGAGGTCGATGTCCATTCCGCTCTGGAGTGCGAACAGGACCTTCTTGTTGATGAACTCGTTGGTCTCGCCGTAGTACTGGCGTCTCTCGCTGTGTCCGAGGATGACGGTGTTCACACCGATGTCCTTGAGCATGGCGCAGGAGATCTCTCCGGTATAGGCGCCCTTCTCATGGTCGTTGACGTTCTGTGCGGCGACGATGACATCCGAACCCTTGACGGCCTCGACGACTGCCGGCAGACATACGTATGTGGGAGCGATCATGACCTTGACCTTGGCGTCCTTGGCTGCCTTGGCCAGCTCGGCCGCGTACTTTGCGGCCTCGCTCGGAACAAGATTCATCTTCCAGTTTCCTGCAATGTAAAGCTTTCTCATTTACTTTTCCTCAATCGAATTATTTTTCAAGAGCCTTGATTCCCGGGAGGACCTTGCCCTCAAGGAACTCCAGCGATGCACCGCCGCCTGTCGAGACATGGCTGATCTTGTCCGCCAGACCGAACTTGTTGATGGCCGCGACACTGTCTCCGCCTCCGACGACCGTGATGGCCTTGGATGCCGCAAGGGCCTTGGCGACAGCCTCTGTTCCCTTGGCGAACGATGCGAACTCGAACACGCCCATCGGGCCGTTCCATACGACGGACTTGGCGTCGGCCAGTGCGGCCACGATCTCGGCTGTCGTCTTGGGACCGATGTCCATGCCCATCAGGTTGTCGGGGATGTCGATGCCGTCGACTGCGACAGGAGCTGCATCCTCTGCGAAGTTCTCTGCGCAGATGTGGTCGACGGGCAGGATGACCTTGACGCCCTTCTTTGCAGCTGCATCAAGGAAGTTCCTGGCCGTATCCTGGAAATCGTCCTCGACAAGGGACTTTCCGATCTTGTGGCCCTGGACCTTCAGGAACGTGTATGCCATGCCGCCGCCGATGACGATGATGTCGCATGTCTTGACCAGTGACTCCAGGACGGAGATCTTGGACGAGACCTTGGAACCGCCGATGATGGCCACGAACGGCTTGTCCGGATTCTCGAGCAGCGGAGCCATGAACTTGACTTCCTTCTCGATCAGGAAACCGGCGTAGGACGGCAGATAGTGGGAGACACCCTCTGTGGAGGCATGGGCCCTGTGGGCTGTTCCGAAAGCATCGTTGACATAGATGTCGCCGAACGATGCGAGCTCCTTGGCGAACTCGGGGTTGTTGGCTTCTTCATCAGGATAGAACCTGCAGTTCTCGAGCAGAAGGACCTCGCCCGGCTTGAGGGCATCGACTTCCTTCTTCACTTCGGGTCCGATGACATCCGATGCGACCTTGACGGGCTTTCCGAGAAGCTCCTCGAACTTCTTTCCTACCGGAACCATGGAGAAGTCCGGATTCTTCTTTCCCTTCGGGCGGCCGAAGTGGCTCATCACGACGAGTGATGCACCGGGCTGTGAAAGGATGTAGTTGATTGTGGGAAGAGCCGCCAGGATCCTGGTGGCGTCGGTCACCTTTCCGTCCTTGAGGGGGACGTTGAAGTCCACACGGATGAGGACCTTCTTGTTCTTCAGATCGGCTTCTCTGATTGTGTTAAGAACCATATTTTTCTCCTGAATAAAGTTATTTCAATGACGTCTTATAAAATTTAGACCTGCCCTTATGGAGGCAGGCCTAAATCCGTGCATATGCATGTCAGCCGTTGACCTTCTTCATGTGGGCAATGAGATCCAGGACCTTGTTGGAGTATCCGATCTCGTTGTCGTACCATGAGACGACCTTGACGAATGTGTCGGTAAGAGCGATACCGGCCTTTGCGTCGAAGATGGATGTCCTTGCATCACCGAGGAAGTCGGATGAGACGACAGCCTCTTCCGTGTATCCGAGGATACCCTTGAGCTCGCCCTCGGAAGCCTTCTTCATGGCTGCGCAGATCTCGTCGTACTTCGCCGGCTTGGCGAGGTTGACCGTGAGGTCGACGACGGAGACATCGAGAGTGGGAACTCTCATGGACATGCCTGTGAGCTTGCCGTTGAGTGAGGGGATGACCTTACCGACAGCCTTGGCTGCACCTGTCGAGGACGGGATGATGTTGCCGGAAGCGGCACGTCCGCCTCTCCAGTCCTTCATGGAGACGCCGTCGACTGTCTTCTGTGTTGCTGTCGTGGAATGGACTGTTGTCATGAGACCGTCAGTGATTCCCCAGTTGTCGTTCAGGACCTTGGCGATGGGCGCAAGGCAGTTTGTCGTGCAGGAAGCGTTGGAAACGAACTGTGTTCCCTTGACGTATGTATTCTCGTTGACTCCGACGACGAACATCGGTGTGTCGTCCTTCGAGGGAGCGGACATGACAACGTACTTGGCACCGGCGTTGATATGGGCCTGGGCCTTCTCCTTCGTGAGGAAGAGACCTGTTGACTCGACGACATACTCTGCTCCGACCTCGTCCCACTTCAGCTCGTTGGGATCCTTGCATGCTGTTACGCGGACAGCCTTGCCGTCGACGATAAGAAGGTTCTTCTCGACGTCAGCCTCGATTGTTCCCTCGTATGTTCCATGCATCGTGTCGTACTTGAGCATGTAAGCAAGATAGTCGACAGGACAGAGGTCGTTGATTCCGACGATCTCGATGTCATTCCTCTTCATAGCTGCGCGGAAAACGAAGCGTCCGATTCTACCAAAACCATTAATACCAACTTTCATTATGAAAATCCTCCATATCAATTTTGACGGTTGTTACTATATCTTATACTGATATTTCAGTCAAGGAACTGCGTGCCCAAAATGCAATTTGTAAGGTGCTTCATGTGAACGTGTTCACATCACGGGCGCATCTCACTCATCCGAACCTATCTGCGTGTTCCACAATGAGTTGAAATCCATGCTGAAACCGCGCAGGAGGCTCAGCACGAACGCGCTGGAGGCCTTGTGGATGTCCCTGGGCACCATCTGGCCGTCGGTGATGAACAGGAGCGGCACATGGCGGTCGTGGCAGATGGACAGGATGTTGCCGACGGTCTGCGTCTCATCGGTCTTGGTTACTATCACGGACGTGATGTTGAACATCTTGAACTGCTCGAACACCTTGTCGATGTCGATCTTCTTCATGGACGCGCTCACGGCCAGGTAGAACCTCGTGTTCCTCTTGTCCGGGACGTTGAGCATGGTCTGCAGCTTGACGTTGACCTCGTTGTCGCGCGGGCTGCGTCCTATGGTGTCGATCAGGATCAGCTCGGCGTCGTTGGACTGCTCCAGCGCCTCGTAGAAGCCGCCCTCGTCGTCCGCCCTCAGGACGGGGATGCCCAGGGCCTTGCCGAAGCTCTCGATCTGCTCGTAGGCCCCCACCCTGAACGAATCCATGGTGATTATGCGGACGTCCTTGCGCATCTCCTCCGGCGGGAGGGTTCCGTATATGGCGGCGATCTTGGCGATCGTCGTGGTCTTCCCCACACCGGTCGGTCCCAGGAGGGCGAACACCTTCGGCGGATGGAGCTGGCTGTTGTGGTCGATCTCGAGTGTGCCGACGATCCTGTCGACGATCAGGAGCTCGAATTCGTTATTCGTCGGAACCGCCGGGAGGGCGGGCTCCAGCTGGGACCTGAGGTCCTCGATTATCCATGTGATGTATGACTCCGAGAAGTCGTTCTGCTGGAGGACGGACCTGGCATGGTCCATGAGGTCCCCGAGTGGATCGGGTCCGGCAGCCGGCTCCGCATCCTGACCTTCTTCGGGCAACGTGAATGCGGGGGCCTCCTGCACAGTCACGGGTGCCGGCTCCTCATCGGCGGTTTCCGCCGGTGCGGCTTCGGTCCCAACCGGCAGATCCGGTTCGAAAGCGGGATCCGGTGTATGCGTCTCGGGATCGGGTGTGTAGGCCTCGCGCTCGAACCGCCTGATGTCCCTCTCCTCCTCCGGGTCGGGGACTTTCCTGGCTTTGGGTGCCTCCGGTTCGGGTTTCTGCGTGGCCGCGGGTCCCATGGGGGACTCCTCTCCTGCCAGGAAGCATGTGAGCTCGCAATGGCGTTTCTTCCCTATCCCCAGGAAGCCGGATGTCACGACATCCTTCCTGCTGTGGATCCTTATATTGCCGCCGTACTGGTCCCTGGCGGACCTGACGGCATCCTCGTATGTCGGTGCGACTATCGTTATGTATTTCACTTCAAACTCTCCGGAAAAAAGATACCATACATGTCGCGTGCGTATCCAGTATCACAGGATGTAGCGGCTCAGGTCCTGGTTCCTGACCACATCCGAAAGCCGTTCGTCCACGTACTGCGGAGTGATCTCCACCGTCTGTCCGCCCATATCGCTGGCGTTGAAGCTCAGATCGTCCAGCAGCGTCTCCATTATGGTGTACAGTCTCCTGGCGCCGATGTTCTCCATGCTGGAGTTCACCTCGTAGGCGATCTCGCTCACGCGGTGCAGCGCCTCCTCCGTGAACACGACCTCCACACCCTCGGTCCTGAGCAATTCCCTGTACTGCAGCGTGATGGCGTTCTCCGGCTCCTTCAGTATCCTGTAGAAGTCGTCGGCGGTCAATGCATCCAGCTCCACGCGGAGCGGGAAACGGCCCTGGAGCTCCGGGATAAGGTCGCTGGGCTTGGAGACGTGGAAGGCACCGGCGGCGATGAACAGGATGTGTGATGTGTCGATGACACCCCACTTGGTGGTGACCTTCGTGCCCTCGACTATGGGGAGGATGTCGCGCTGGACGCCCTCACGGGACACGTCGGGACTGGAGGTCGAGCTGTTCTTGCCGGCGATCTTGTCGATCTCGTCTATGAAGATGATGCCCATCTGCTCGGTGCGCTCCTTGGCGATCTCGGTGGCCTTCTCCTGGTCCACGCTGCGCTCGGTCTCCTCCTCGGTGAACATCTCGCGCGCACGCCTGATGGTGACCTTGCGCTTGCGGTTGCGCGGGCCCTGGGCGGCGTTCTGGAAGATCGATCCCAGGCTGTTCATGGCGTTCTGGATGTCGTCCATACTGCCGCTCATGAGCTCGATGCCCACCTTCGAACGGATGGGGCTGTTGACGATCTCCACCTCGGTGTTGTCCAGAAGTCCCGCCCTGAGCTGGGTCCTGATCTGCTCGCGCGCGCTGATGCGTGCGTTGTCGAACTGGGCGTCGGTGTTCTGCGTGGGGTTCACGTTGGGGATCAGGGCATCCAGAAGCCTCTCCTCCACCCTGGCGGCCACGGCCTTCTCGTTCTGTGCGGCCATCTCGCGCCTGACCATGGAGACTGCGCTTCCCATCAGGTCCCTGACCATCGACTCGACATCGCGGCCGACATAGCCGACCTCGGTGTACTTCGTGGCCTCGACCTTGATGAAGGGCGCGTTGGAAAGCCTTGCGATCCTCCTGGCGATCTCGGTCTTTCCGACTCCGGTGGGACCGATCATGATGATGTTCTTGGGATAGACCTCCTCCCTGATCGAATCCGGGAGTCTCTTGCGCCTTGTCCTGTTGCGCAGGGCCACGGCGATGGTCCTCTTGGCCTTGTCCTGGCCTATGACGTATTTGTCAAGCTCGGAAACGATCTGCGCCGGCGTCATGTCGTCAAGCGACAGCGGTTTCGCGGGAGCTGCCTCCACAGGCACGACAGCGGTTGTACCTGTCTCAATTATCTCGTTCATGTTCTCTGCCATGTCAGATCTCCTCGCAGGTGAAGTTCGAATCGGTGTAGATGCAGATGGAACTGGCGATCGACAGCGACTTGAGCGCGATGTCCCTGGCGCTGAGGTCCCCTCCGCAGTCCAGATAGGCGCGTGCCGCCGCAAGGGCGTAGTTCCCGCCGCTTCCGATGGCCACGGCATCGTATTCGGGCTCCAAGACATCGCCGGTGCCCGTGATCAGGAAGATCTTCTTCCCGTCGGATGCAATCATCATGGCCTCCAGCTTGCGCAGGGCCCTGTCAAGCCTCCACTCCTTCGCCAGGTTCACCGATGCCCTTGTCAGGTCCCCTCCTACCTCGGAGAGCTTCTTCTCGAACAGCTCGTAGAGCGTGAACGCATCGGCCGTGGAACCCGCGAAACCGATGGCGACCCTGTCCTGGTATATCCTTCTCACCTTCCTGGCGTTGCCTTTCATGATCGTGTCGCCCGCCGTGACCTGTCCGTCACCTGCTATGCACACCTTGCCGTCCTTCCTGACGGCGACTATCGTTGTTCCCCTGAAACTCATTCGGTCTTCCTCCCGTGCGGATGGCTTTTCCTGTACACCTGCTCAAGTCTCTTTCCTGAGACATGCGTGTATATCTGCGTGGTCCCGATGCTCTCGTGACCCAGAAGGACCTGCACCACCCTTATATCCGAATCGTTGTCCAGCATGTGCGTGGCGAACGAATGCCTGAACACATGCGGCGTGAATTTCTTCGTCAGGCCAAGCCTGAGCCTGTACTTGTCAAAAATACTGTGAACTGTCGAAAGCGGCAACCTGTTGCCCTTGGCGTTTATGAGGACCGTGCCGTCGTCCTCCTTCCCGGTGCTCTCCAGGACCGCGGCCCTCTCGGGAAGATAGGCCTCAAGGCATGCGGCCGCGCGCCTCGTCAGGAAGACGAAGCGCTGCTTGTCGCCCTTTCCTATGACGCTGACCCTGCGCTTGTCGAAATCGATGTCCCCGATCCTCATCCCCACGACCTCGCTCAGACGGCAGCCCGTGGAATAGAAGATGTTGAACATGGTCAGCTCCATGAGCGACGTGTAGTCCTCGACAGGTATGGAGAGGATCATCTCGATCTCCTCCCTGGCAAGGACCGTGGGGATTTTCCGCTGGTTCTTCGCACCTGCGACCCTCTTGAACGGGTCGGAGGCGATCACGCCGTCCTCAAGCAGGTGTCGGAAGAACGCCCTGTTCCCGCTGAGGATCCTGTTTATGCTGGCGTGGCTGAGGTCCTCCTCGTAGAGAAGCGACGTGAACTCGCGCGCGTCCTCGAAGACCATGTCCTCCACGGCCAGGTCGTGCGATACGAGGAAATCGTCCAGACGCTTGAGGTCATGGGCGTATGAGACGACTGTCTTCTCCGAATAACCCCTCACGGTGGAGAGATATGTGAGAAAACCATCGATGTATGCCCTGTTTTGTGCCTGTACAACGGAATCCGCCATACAACAATCTTAGCAGGAAAGGCGCTCCGTGACTACGTAATACCGGTCCCCGAACCGCACTTCGGACGTTTCGGCAGGCCCCGGGCATTCCACGACCCTGTAAACGGGAAGACCCGAAGGCAGATCGATGTCCACCAGCGAGGCTATGGCCTTTGTCCCGTCGTTGAACAACGCCGTCGTACCGGCCTGGACGAAGCGGTCTCCCACTCCCTGGCTGCCCACGTACACGTCCTTGCCCATCTGCGACGTGAAGTCGCACGTGCTCAGCGTCCCGCTTCTTGCAGGAGCCTGCACGGCAATCGTGAAACTGCCGTACGCGGCGATTATCATGTTGCGCGATATGAAGTTGGACTTGTACGACGGAGTGTTTGGCGCGAACCGGGAAAGCACGCATCCCCCGCTGTCGACGATGCGCCGCCGCATGTCGGCCGTCAGGCACGGATACTCCACGTCATGCCCGCAGGCAAGCACTCCGATGCAGGGTCCGTCGCCTTTCAGCGCGCCCGTCATCCCGGACTGGTCTATGCCTTCGGCGAAACCCGATGCCACGGCCAGTCCGTTGCGCGCCGCCTCCATCCCCAGCCTGAAGGCCTCCTGCAACGCCGCATAGGTTGCATGCCGTGTGCCCACTATCGCCGCGCACATGCGGCCGGGCTCCGGCCTTGTTCCAGAGCACATGATCATGTACGGCAGATGCGCCTTGAGCGGATTGAAGGACGGGAAATCCTTTTCCCCGAACCAGATTATGCTGTGGTCCGGGCTGCGGGACAACCAGTGGATCACATCCCTGGTCTCCCTGATGTAGGGCCTGAAACCGTTTTCGGTCCGGGCCAGCTCCTCAAGCGACAGACCCGAGCCCACGAGCCTGTGCCTGGCGGCAACGGACAGCTGTTCGTTGAATCCGATTGCCAGTCTTCTTTCGATCTCGATGCAGTCCATATCCATTGGGAACTCCTGTATGCCCCCATATACGGAAAAACTGTACCGAATATTGCGGTTTTACGAAAAAAAAGAGACTTTTTTATGTGTCACCCTTCTCATCCGGGTGCGATGCCTCGAAAGCGCGGAAAAGGTCGTCCGTATCCAGATGCGTGTAGATCTCCGTTGTCCTGATGTCGCTGTGGCCCAGGAGCTCCTGGACGGACCTCAGGTCCGCCCCGTTCTGCAGAAGATGCGTCGCGAAACTGTGGCGCAGCGTATGGACCTTGGATTCGACTCCGGCCTTGTCGCAATAGACCTTGAGCCTCTGCCAGATCTGCTCGCGCGTGATGCCGCGGTGCTCGCGGCTGATGAACATGACCTGGGATTTCCCGCGGCCCAGAAGGCGCGGCCTCACGCTGCGGATGTAGGTCTCAAGATATGACGATGCCACGTCCCCTACGGGGATCATCCTCTCCTTGGAGCCCTTGCCCAACACCACTATCTTCTTCTCCAGGCTGTAGTAGCGGTCGACCCTGAGGTTCGCGCACTCGCTTGCCCTGAGGCCGCAGGAGTATATGAGCTCGAACATCGTCCTGTCCCGGTACCCGATGTCCGTGGACGTGTCTATGGCATCCAGGATCTTCTGGACGGCGTTGTAGTCCATCGCATCCGGAAGATGCCTGGGCTCGCGGCTGTGGGGCAGAAGCTCCGTGGGATCGTCCTCCCTGATCCTTTCCTCCTGGAGATACGAGAAGAAGGACCTCAGCGCCGTCACGGCCCTGGACATGGTGCGTGAGGACAGGTGTCCGTCATCCGACCCTTCACCGGAGGACACGGACCGCCATACGAGGTAGTCCTTCAGGCCCGATGTCGTCACTGTGGCGTAGTCCAGGCCGTTGTCCTGCAGATAAACGGAAAAGCATGCGATCTCGTGCCCGTACACGTCACGTGTGGCCTTGGATGCATGCTTTTCTATCAGAAGACTACGTTTGTAATCCTCAAGAATCACTTGTTGTCCTCATCGTTCCTCTGGTATCTGAGAATCGAGGGAATGGAATAGTCGGTCGGATTGCCGTTGGGAGCCTGTCTGCGGCCCAGCTGGGACTGCAGGTCCTGCCATCTGTTGATGGAGATGACCTCCTCGGGCTTCCTGCCCTGGTCCTTGGGTGCGTTCTGCTGCGATGCGGCGGCAGCGGCGGCCCTGTTCTCCTGGTTGTTGATGAACTGGTCGAACCTGGGCTGCTTCTTCTCGATCTGCGGCATCTCGACGGAAACCGTCTCGCGCTCGAATCCGGTCGCCACGACAGTTACCTTGACCTTGTCTCCGAGGTCCGGGTTGTAGGCCTGTCCGGCGATGATCAGGGCTTCGGGATCGCAGTTCTCGGTGATCATCTCGACGACATCCTGGTACTCCTGCAGCGTCAGGCCGTCGCTCGCGGTGAGGTTGACCAGGACGCTCTTGGCTCCGTCGATCCTGGCGTTCTCCAGCAGCGGGTTGCTGATGGCCTGGCGTGCGGCGTCCACGGCGCGGTTGGCGCCCTCTCCGAGACCGATGCCCATGATGGCGTCGCCCTTGCCCTTCATTACGGTGCGGACATCGGCGAAGTCGATGTTGATCTCTCCGGGCTCGGTGATGAGCTCGGAAATACCCTGGACACCCTGTCTCAGGACATCGTCGGCCATGAGGAAGGCCTGCTTGATCGGAGTGTTGTTCTCGGCGACCTTCAGCAGGTACTGGTTCGGGATCAGGATCAGAGTATCGACGTTCTTGCGCAGCCTGTCGATTCCGTCGTTGGCGAACTGGAGCTTCTTGCGGCCCTCGAACGCGAACGGGGTCGTGACCACCGCTACGGTCAGGACACCCAGTCCCTTGGCTATCTCGGCTACGACAGGAGCGGCTCCGGTTCCGGTTCCGCCGCCCATTCCGGCGGTGATGAAGACCATGTCGGTGCCTTCCAGGACCTCGCGGATCTCATCCTTGCTCTCCTCGGCGGCCTTCATGCCCATCTCCGGGATTCCGCCTGCGCCGAGACCGCCCGTGAGCTCCTTTCCGATGGGGATCCTCACCTGGGCGTTGGAGCGCTGAAGGGCCTGCACATCCGTGTTCATCGCGACGAAGGTGACCTTCTTAAGGCCGCTTTCGATCATCCTGTTTATGGCGTTTCCTCCGCCTCCTCCGACACCGATCACCTTGATGTCGGTCGGGGGAGTCTGTTCATCATGAAGCAAATCCTCAATAATTCCGAAATCCATCTCAATCCTCTCAGATTATCGTCTTGAAGAAGCCCGAGATCTTCGAGAAAAGACCTCCGGACTTCGCCGATCTGTTTTCCTTGGTACGGGTACCCGTGGCCGCACCCGCCTTCTTGGCCTCGGTCTTCAGAAGACCCAGGACCGTCGTGTACTTGGGGTTGATGTACGACCTGTCCAGTCCGGGAAGGGCTTCCGGGAAACCTATCCTGGCCTGCATCCTGAAGATCTCGGACGCCAGGTCCGTCACGCCGGACAGGAGCGATCCTCCGCCGACTATAACGACCCCTCCGCCGTATGTGCTGGGCGGAAGCTTCGAATCCAGGTCCTTCTTGAGCATGGAGAAGATCTCGGCCATGCGCGGCTCGATGATCTTGCAAAGCTCGCTCCTGGGCATCTGGATGGCCGGAAGACCGCCGACCTGCGGGATTATTATCTTCTCATCGGGCTGGACATTGGGGATGTAGCAGCTTCCGCTCTCCACCTTCACCTGCTCGGCAACCATCTTGGGCTTGTTCAGCATGTATGCTATGTCGTTGGTGACGCTGCCCGACCCGAGGTCCACTCCGCCGACATAGTACGGTGAGCCGCCCTGGTAGACGATCATGTTCGCGGTCGAACCTCCGAGATTGATCAGGATGGTGCCCATCTCCTTCTCGTCGGTGCTCAGGACGACCTCCGCATCCGCAAGTGAGGACAGGACAAGGCGGGATGTGTTGATCCCGGCCCTCTGAAGCGTCTTCCTTGTGTTGGAGCAGTTGCTGGCCGAACCCGTGACTATCAGGACCTTGCTCTCCAGCCTGTGGCCCGTCATGTCCACCGGATCCTTGATCCCGCTCTTGCCGTCGACGGAGAAATCCTGGACAAGCGTATGCAGGATCTCCCTGTCCACCGGGAGCTCGAACGCCCTGGCGACCTCGAGCGAATGGTATATGTCGTTGGATGATATCTCAAGGTCCTTGGTGTTGATACCGACGACGCCCTGCGACTGGGTGCCGCCGACGGAACCGCCGCCCACACCGGTGATCACGCTCTGGACCTCCGCGCCCGCCTGGAGCTCGGCTTCCTGTATCACGGAAGAGATCGTCTTGAGCGTCTGCTCGACATTGACTACGACACCCGACCTGACGCCCTCGCTGGGACGCTCGCAGATGCTGTCCACCATGAGCTGGCCGTCTTTTGACAGCGATCCGACAACCGCCCTCACCCACGAGGAGCCGATGTCCAATCCCATCATTATTCTCTCAGAAGCCATGCCCACCTCCTAAGTCCTTTTGACCCAGGTGTTTGCATAAAGGTCATATACGACCGGTGCACCACCCGCGGAAAACTGGCTACTGATGATCTCGAGCATCTCATCAAGGCGCTTGCCGCTCACCTGTTCCCTGACATGCAGGACCGAATTGAGCGCGGGGATATCGATAACGAGCCTTCCGAATTCGTTACCCATATTATTATCGTATTTCATGTACAATATCAAGTTTCCCGAGGCCAGATGTCGGGCCATTTCCACCATTGTCCTGAAACCGTCGTCCGAGCCCCATTTCTGGATCATCTGGGCGTAGGCGGGGTTTATCTCCACCGTGCCGAGCTTGTCGAAGCTCTCCCAGGTGTCGGCGCCCACCGTCTCCAGGACGTCGTCGTGTATGAAGAACCACGTGGCCTCCCCGTCTTCCGAAACGCAGTAGGCCTTGAGGGCGATGTCCTCGTATTCGATGTCCAGAATCAGCTTGTCAGGGTAGAATCTTCTCGCCTTCACTGATTTCACGCCATCGAAAGCTTCCAGCTGCCTGCGCAGTTTGCGAAGGTTCACCTCGAATATGTTCATCCCCTTCAGAGGGTTCAGGATACGCTGCATGTCGGCCGGGACACCCGATACGGGTCCGGTCACGGTGACATCGATCTCCTTCACGTTGAAGAGGTCGATGTTCCTGAGGGCGATGTATGCGCCGGCGAGCACCAGCACAAGGACAAGTACGAGCAGTATCTTCTCAACGGTCTTCAAAGTCGTATCTCTCCGGGAACATCAGCTCGCTCTGTATGGAATCCATGATGCGCTCGCCCTGGTCGGGTCCCGACTTGAAGCGCGTGACCCTGTAGAGTATCCCGCTTTCGAACAGCACGGGGATAATGCCGATGCCGTATGAGAAGAACGGGAGCGGCAGACCCTCGCCCGGGATGAACCCGAACACCCATGCGACGTTGAGAATGAACTGCCAGACCAGCATGGTCGTGATGCCTATGGCCAGGTTGGAGAAATAGCCGTTCAGCTTCCTGATGTTCTTCGCCGTCAGGTATCCGACGAACGCATAGAACGCGAAGAAGAGGATGATGAGGATTATGCCCCAGAAACCCAGCTCCTCGCAGATGCAGGCGATTATGTTGCGGCCTGCTATGTCATCTATCACACCGCTCTTGTACACTCCGCCGCCCAGGCCCTTCCCGAACCATGAACCGCTGGCTATCGCCGATTTCACGGACATGATGCTGTCGGCACGCGGATTGGTCCCGAATCCCGGCACAAGGAACTCCGCCACGGCCAGGATGCGCTCCGACTTGGAGAATATGGTGCATGCGACGGGAACCGCGGCATAGAGCAGAAGCAGGATGATGCCCACCAGCCCCACTCCTCCGGCCGCGAACATGGTGACCATCAGGGCCAGGAACATGACGGCGTACGAGAAGTTGCGCTGCAGCAGGATGAGTCCCAGGACGATCAGGCTTCCGATGAGCGGCGGCAGGATCTGCCTTCCGCGCTCGATGCGGTTGTTCCTTCCCGCGAAATAGAGGGACATGTACATGACACCCGAAAGGAAGAGGATCCCCACGGTGTCGGGCGTCATGAGGAACGTCTTCCTGAGTATCACCTCTACCGCCAGTGCGACTATGCAGAGGAAGAACATGACGGGGGACAGGATCTTGAGCCCCGTCTCCGGCAGGATGTTGACGAAAACCATCAGGACGACGCCTATGCCCATGTACATGGCCTGCATCATGAGGTAGTAGTAATGCGGAAGACCCTCGTTGACGGCCTTGCCGTAACTGGCCGAATAGATGCACACCAGACCCATCAGGGTCATCAGTATGACTATGCACAGGAAGATGAACGAGTTGCGCGCGTTGTTGAGCTGTCGCGTCTTGCCGGACCTGCCGCTCCTGACCCTCTGTTCTTCGGTATGAACCTCACCCATGAAGTTCCAGTCGTCGTAGCTGGCCCGTGCCATGGCATCTTCCTCCTCGGTATGATTGTATACCCGGGTATTATCTCACGTTAACGTCGGCTCTTGCAACCAGTGATGATGCATCCGCGCCGATCTGTGTGAATACGATGTTCTGTACGGCGGCCTGCTCGATCAGGTACTCCGGAGTGGTCTTCCTGGCGATCGATGCGGAAAGGACCATCCTCTCCTCCTCCATCTCCTGGAGCTGCTGTTCGGTCTGGGCTATCTCCCTTCTGAGCTGGGAGTTCCTGGCGCTCTGCCAGACGGGGACCATCAGACAGACGTTTATGAAAAGTATCGTAACGACAATCAGAAGTCTTTCACCTCTAGAAATCTTCATTTCCCTTCCTCCCGTGCGGCGGATTTTCAGTCCGCCCTGTATTTGTTCCTCTTCTTCAGAGGATCCCTTTCCTTCTCCAGCTTCTCCACCACCCTGAGCTTGGCGCTTCTGGACGGCGGATTCACACTGCATTCCTCTTCCGTCGGCTCCACCGGCTTCCTGGTAAGGATCTCCAGGATGTTCTCATGGCTTTTGAAGAACCACTTCACCGGCCTGTCCTCCAGGGAATGGAACGTTATCACCGCTATCCTTCCCCCGGGCTTCAGGGCCTTCACGGCGCCTTCCAGCGCCGGTTCTATCCGGTCCAGCTCGCCGTTCACCTCTATCCTCAGAGCCTGGAACGTCTTGGTCGCCGGATGTATCCGTCTGTGCCTGTACTCGTTCGGAACCGCGTTCCAGACGATATCGGCCAGTTCGTCCGTGTATTCGATCCGCTTCGTCTGCCTGTAAAAGCAGATTGCGGAGGCGATCCTGCGGGAATACCGCTCCTCGCCGTAGTTGAAGACCAGATCCGCCAGGCTCTTCTCGTCGTAGGTGTTCACCACATCCTGCGCGCTGAGCTCCCCGTCGGCCGACAGCCTCATGTCCAGGATCTCCCGGCGCCTGAAGCTGAAGCCCCTTCCCGATTCCTCGTAGTGGAAGACGCTTATCCCCAGGTCGAACAGCACGTAGTCCACCTGCGGTCCGTCGTAGGTCCTCCAGAAATCGTCGAAACACACGTTCCTGGCCTGGAAACGGTCACCGTAGGGAGCCATCCTGTGCTGTGCCTTCTCCAAGATCCGGATGTCCCGGTCAAGGCCCACGACCCTGAGCGCGGGATACCTTTCCAGGAGCAGGCTCGTATGGCCTCCTTCCCCCAGGGTGCAGTCCACAAGCAGCGCCTCCCTGTCTCCGGGATTCAGGAACGAGAGGACCTCGTCCTTCATGACAGGACAGTGGACGTACTGCACTACTGGCCCATCCTCTGGATGCTGAGCTCATCGCCCAGGTCCCCGAGCATGTCCTTGTACTGGATCATCATCTCCTCGTACTTCCTGGCGCTGATGATCTCGACCTTGGACATGGATCCCAGTATCACGCATTCCGACTTGGGCTCCAGTCCCGCGAACTCCCTGAGGACCTGCGGGATGCTCAGCCTTCCGGTCTTGTCCAGCTCGACTTCCCTTGCCGGCGAGATGACCATCATGTCGATCAGCCTCGCCTTCTTGTTGAAGACGGCCAGAGGTCCGTAGTTGACTTCCCTGTTGAGGGCGTCGAAGTCTTCCTTCGTATAAAGCCAGAGCGATCCGTCGGTGGACTTGGTGAGCATGAGTCCGGTGCATGATCCGAGCTGCTCCCTGATTCTGGGAGGGATCATGAGTCTGCCTTTCTCATCGATGGTGTTCCTGTACTCACCTGTCATTTTTTACCACTTCTCTCTCTAAAACGGCTTGTTTTTGGGAAAACTTACCACTTACAAGGAAAAAATAGCCCGTTTGCGGGAACGCCGCAACCGCAAAAAAGAACAAAAAACAGCGCGTTTCCAGAGAAAAAAGCGTTTTTACTTATCGGAAAAACAGTGTTTAAGTAAACACTTAACTGTCATGGCGCATTTACCACAGGATTACCACCGGCTCCCACGATTTACCACTTGGACATGAAAAAACCCGGACAGTCGGAACCGTCCGGGTCTATGCATCTGCATCGCCGCCTTGTCACGTAAGATATTCCGGGATGTATCCCCTGTTCTCCATTATGCGCCTCTTCTGGCTGTCCAGGATCTTCTTGCACATGCGCACGGCGTGGGGGGTGACCTCCACCAGCTCGTCGTCCTTGATGAACCTGATGGCCTGCTCCAGCGTCAGCTTGGACACCGGTGTCAGCGCCACGGCCTCGTCATGGCCCGATGCGCGCAGGTTGGTGAGCTTCTTCGTGCGCGTGGGATTCAGAAGGAGGTCGCCCTCCCTGTTGCGCTCTCCCACGACCTCGCCCTCGTAGACGGGATCGCCGGGAACGATGAAGAAGCGTCCGCGGTCCTCAAGCTCCCAGATGCCGTAAGCCACGGCCTCGCCGGCACGGTCGCAGACAAGCGATCCCGACGCCCTGTCGGGGAAATCGCCCTTGTACGGCTCGTAGCCTTCAAGCGAGCTGTTCATTATGCCGTAGCCGCGGGTATCGGTCAGGAACTCGTCCCTGTATCCGATCAGTCCGCGCGACGGGATGTGGAACTCCATCTTCACGCGCCCGTTGTCGCCGTAGACGATGTTGCTCATCATGGCCTTGCGCTGCGACAGCGCCTGCATGACAGTGCCCGAATACTCCTCCGGACAGTCGATGAGCAGGTACTCCATGGGCTCGGTCTTCCTGCCCTGGGCATCCGTCTTGAAGATGATCCTAGGTCTTCCGACGCAGAGCTCGAAGCCCTCGCGGCGCATCTGCTCCACGATTATGGCGATCTGGAACTCACCGCGGCCCTTGACAGTGAACGAATCGTCCGCGTTCTTCTCGACCTGGATCGATACGTTCCTCAGCGCCTCCTTGCCAAGCCTGTCCCAGATCTTGGCCGATGTCAGCAGCTTCCCGTCCCTGCCCGCCAGCGGCGAGATGTTCTTGGAGAACAGCATGGAGACGGTGGGCTCGTCGACATGGATCCTGGGAAGCGCCTTCGCGTAGTCCTTCGTGCAGATCGTATCGCCGATGGATACGTTGTCTATTCCCGAGAGGACGACGATGTCGCCCGGCTCCACATGGTCTGCCGGAGTGAAGGTCGGTCCGTTGTAGACCTGCAGCCTGGTGACCCTGAGCGGGACGTGATCGCCCTTCTCGTCGATGCACACCAGGGAGTCGTTGACCGATGCTCTGCCGTTGATGATCTTCCCGACCGCCAGGCGGCCAAGGTAGTCGTTGTACGACAGGTCCGAGACGAGCATCTGGAACGGCTCCTCGTCGTCGTAGGACGGCGACGGCATGAAATCCACCACGGCATCCAGAAGCGGGTATATGTTCTTCGCCTCCGGGTCGTTCAGCTTGGCCGAGCAGAAACCCGCCCTTCCGTTGGCGTAGAAGACGGGCACCTCCAGAAGGTCCTCGTTGTTGGAGAGCTCCAGCAGCAGGTCGTAGACCTCGTCCAGTACCTCCTGGGGCCTTGCGTCCTGGCGGTCGATCTTGTTTATGACCACGATCACGGCCAGGTTCTTCTCAAGCGCCTTCTCCAGGACGAACCTCGTCTGCGGGAGCGGGCCCTCCGCGGCATCGACCAGGAGGATGACACCGTCGACCATGGACAGACCGCGTTCGACCTCGCCTCCGAAATCGGCGTGGCCCGGAGTGTCTATGATGTTTATCTTCTTTCCCTTCCATCTGATGGCGCAGTTCTTGGCATTGATCGTGATGCCCCTCTCGCGCTCTATCGCTCCGCTGTCCATGATGCGGTCGGTGTCGTCCGAGTCCACACCGCTCTGGCGGAAAAGAGCATCGACCAGGGTCGTCTTGCCGTGGTCGACATGCGCTATGATGGCGATATTCCTTATATTATCGTTGTGCTGTACCATAATCCAAAGAGAAAATACTAGGTTACGGGCGATTGTTCAATACGTTTTAACCCATTACCTGCCGTCAAGATACGAATCCAGGGCCTCGAACGTCTGTTTCAGGTCCCTGAACAGCAGCGTGGCGCTGCCGTCCTGCGGTGTCGGCTGTGCGTTCACTATCACGATGTCCGCCCCGTTGCGCCTTGCCAGTATCGGCAGCGACGCCGCCGGCTGCACTGTCAGCGACGATCCGAGCACCAGGCACAGGTCCGACCTCGAGAAGTCCTCCCATGCGCGGTTGAGCACGCTTTCGTTCAGGCTCTCCTCGTAGAAGATGATGTCCGGCTTGATGACCCCTCCGCACTTCCTGCACAGCGGGACCTCGTCGCGCAGCACTATCGGCGCGATCTCCTTATAGCCGTAGCGCGACCCGCACCTGGTGCAGTGGTGGTACTGCGGGCTCCCGTGGACCTCGTACACGCTGGGCGAACCCGCCTTCTGGTGCAGCATGTCGATGTTCTGCGTGTACACCGCATCCAGCAGCCCCTTGTGCTGCATCTTGGCCAGCGTCAGGTGGACTATGTTCGGCTCGTAGTCCTCCAGCCTGTACCACACGTCCTTGGCCCACTTGTAGAATATCCCCGGCTCACGTCGGAAGAACGTCATGGATATGATCTCCTCCACGTCCATGCCCTGCCACGGGTCGTTGTACACGCCGTGCTTCCCCCTGAAATCCGGGATCCCGCTCAAGGTCGATACCCCGGCGCCTGTGAAAACCGTCATGCGGTGGCTCTTCCCGATGAGCTTCACCAGCTCGGCGAACTTCCTGTCGAAGACTTCCCTTTCCTCTGCATAGCTGTCGTTGAAAACCGGCATATCACCCCTCCGATTCAGACTTCTTCTGCGCTTTTGTCGCCCTTGTTGCCCTTCTGAGCATTCCTGCCCGTTACAGAACCTGCTTCCCTATATACGTGTTACCGTTCAGCATCCTGAACTCCACCTCCACCATGTCGCCCGGCTTCACATCCTGTCCCGTCAGCACATCGAACGCCACCATCTCGGAATGCTCGTTGCGACCCAGCATCTGGCTGGCGTTGTCCCTGGACACCTGCGTCACCAGGACGGTCTGGACACCGTTGGCCCTTGTGGCCTTGATCCTGGCCGCGTTCTCAAGCTGCCAGTCGATCAGCCTCTGCAGCCTCTTCTGCTTCTCGTCCTCCGGAATCTGCCCTTCCATTGAGCACGCCCTCGTTCCCTCGCGGGGATTCCAGTAGTACATGTAGGCCTCTATGTAGCCCACCTCCCTCATGGCGGAAATCGTCTCCTGGAATTCCTCCTCCGTCTCGCCGGGGAAACCCACCATGACATCCACGGCGAATGTCATCTCCGGTATGCGCGTGCGTATCTTGTCGATCAGCGCAAGGTAACCCTCACGTGTATAGCGCCTGTTCATCAAGCCAAGGATCCTGGTGCTTCCGCTCTGCATTGGCACATGCAGATGCTTGGCGACACGTTCCTCCCTTGCTATCACCTCTATCAGGTCGTCCGAGAAATCCTTCGGATGCGGGCTTTCGAAGCGTATCCACCTCACGTTGTCGCAGACGGAGCAGACCTTCTCCAGCAGACGCGGGAAGTCGCATCCGTCGTAGGAATAGGAATTCACGTTCTGGCCCAGCAGAGTGATCTCGCGCACACCCTTGGAATCCAGGAACCTGACCTCCTCCAGTATCTGTTCAGGAGAACGTGAGACCTCCCTTCCGCGGACATACGGGACGATGCAGTAGGAGCAGAAGTTGTTGCACCCGTTCATGATGGGCACGTACGAGGAGAAGTCTCCTTCCTTGTAGTAACTCTGCGTGAACGTGTACCTGTCGCTCTCCGAACCCGTCCTGTCCGCCACACCGGCGATCTCCAGGATCCTGAGTTTGGAGTTGTTGCCGACCACATGGTCGATTTGCGGCGCCGTCTTCTTCAGCTCCGCCTCTATCCTGTCGGCCATGCATCCGGTCAGAACCAGCGTGGTCCTCTTTCCGGCCTCGGCCCGTTTCGCCTTGATGTACTTGTATGCACCCAGCCTGCCCCAGATCCTGTTCTCCGCGCTCTTGCGGACAGAACACGTGTTGATCACGACAAGATCCGCATCCTCCGGAGCGGACGCCGCCTTCCAGCCCGCGGCAAGCAGAAGCGATTCCAGTGCGTTCGATTCGGCCACATTCATCTGGCAGCCGTATGTCTCGATATAGAATTCACCCATCAGTCAAGATCCTCCGGTTCGATGCCTTCCCTGCGGCATGCGGCGGTCAGCGTGTTCTCCATCAGCATGGCGATCGTCATTGGGCCCACACCTCCCGGAACAGGTGTTATCGCCGAGCATTTGGGCGCCACTGCATCGAAATCGACATCGCCCTTCAAAGAGAATCCCGACTTCTTATTGCTGTCCGGGACACGGTTTATGCCCACGTCTATGACCACTGCGCCATCGCCCACCATGTCCGCCGTCAGGACATCCGGATGCCCTACAGCGGCTATGATGATGTCGGATGCCCTTGTGACCGCCGCCACGTCGGGGGTCTTCGTGTGGACCACCGTCACCGTCGCGTCGCGGCCCTTCTGCATCAGAAGCGCGGCCATCGGTTTGCCCACTATGTTGCTGCGTCCCATTATGCACACGCTCTTTCCGCGCGTCTCTATGCCGTAATGGTCCAGGATGCGCATTATCCCGCTGGGCGTGCATGCCACAAGCGTCTTCTGACCCAGCAGGAGCTTGCCTATGTTCTGTGGATGGAAGCCGTCGACATCCTTCTGCGGAAGGATGGCCTCCGTGACCGCCAGTTCATCGATATCCTTCGGAAGCGGCATCTGAACCAGGATCCCGTCCACCGCCGGGTCCGCGTTGAGTTCCTCAATGCACCCGAGCAGCCGCTGCTGGCCGACATCGGAATCGAAACAGATGTCCAGATGGGCCATGCCCAGTTCATCGCAGGCCTTCTTCTTGTTCCTGACATAGGTCTGGCTGGCCGGATTGTCCCCTACCAGGACAACCGCGAGGCACGGCTTGCGGGAGAACCTTCTCCCGAATTCCGAGCAGCGCGCCGCCGTCTGCGACCTGACGATTTCACTGAGTTCCTTTCCCGACAGAATCATGGACACCTCCGACCAGATATCACGACCATGGTTCACGACCATGCATCACGTCCATATATTAACCAAATAAGTAACAAATTGCCATAAATGTGTGTTTTTCGTTTGTCGTATTCAACAATTGAATGTAACTTGTTATCATTGTCCACGACAAGCAATCCAAATTGCAAGGAGCACGCATGAAGAAACCGATCATACTGGCAATAGTCATGGTTCTGATCCTGATTGCCGCCGCACCGGTATTCGCACGGTCAACATATTACTTCGCGGGGGACACGATGTTCTCCATCAGGGCCGGAGTGGATTTCCCGGCATTCATCTCATTCTACAAGGATGCCGACAGAGGCACCGTCGCATTCGGAGACACTCACATCAAGCTCGGCGGAACCGCTTCGCTGGCCTATCAGGGCTTCATCACCGAGGACCTGGCCATCGGCGGCGAGCTCGGCTACATGTTCAACTACTCGCGCAGCGGACTCCTGCTGACAACGGTCCCCATCATGGCCAAGCTCTCCTACTTCCCCGTCCAGACAGGAAAATTCGACCTGGCACTGGGGCTTAATGTCGGCGGAGCTTTTGTAAGGTACAACGAGGGCAAGTACTTCGCACCTGCGGCATCGGTCACGGTCAACCCCACGTACTACATCAACGACAACTGGGGAATCGGAATCGAGACCGGACTCCTTCTGACACTGGAGTCCTATGGAAACAAGAACGCCAAGAGCAAGGCAAGCGCACTGGCAGGACTCATGCCCGCCGTGCTCACACTCTCATACAGGCACTGAGGAGGTCGGAATGAAGAAAGTCATAATCATCGCAATCGCAGTCATGGCGGTCCTCCTCGCCTCATGCAACATCGATGCCACGGACGGCATCTACTCCGAGGCCGCATCATCCACCGAAAGCACGGCCGTCACGCTGCGCACCTATCTCGGGCAGGACAATACCGGACGCTACTACTACCTCACGGATGAGGGCATCTTCCTCATCGGCAGTACCGACGTCCTCTTCGCAAACACCAATGACAGCATCATCAGGGCGGCAAGCCTGCTGGACGACGGATCTCTCCTGATCCTGCGCCAGGGCACGGACATCACCAAGGGTTCCACGCTCACATACCACGGATTCGGCAGCGCCACCTACAAGACAGGCACCGTCATCGAGGGCAACTACTCCGGACTTCTCACCAACGGACTGTTCTACAATTCCATCGGTGTGTACAAGTACTCCGGATCGGGTTCACAGGCCACCGCACTCGAAGGTCTTTCGGAGCTTTCGGATGTCATGGCGGTCGTCACCGGCGACTATGCGTTCTTCCAGGTGAAGAACTCGAATGGCGACTACCGCGCGTTCGTAGCGGACTCCGACGGCGATGTGAAGGCCAGCGGCCTTCCCTGCACAGCCCTCGAGAACCCCACGCTCGTGGGAGGATTCCAGGCCGTGGACGACCAGGACTTCCTTGTCCTGTACAGGAAGAAGACCGATTCGAAGCTCGGGGTCTACAAGATGACGAATGCGGGCGTCGATGTCGAGGCTTCGCTCACTCCCGATTTCACAGGAACCGAGGCCACGTCGTTCCTCTATGACGGCTATGTCTACGTCAAGGACACCAACTCGTTCAAGAAGTTCAAGGCCGATGCCTCGGAGGATGCCGAGCAGGTCACAACCGGTTTCGCGGCCAACCTCAGGACAGCCGAGATCACAAACATACTTCCCGCTAAGGATTCCAGCGGCCAGTTGATCGAAGGCGTCTTCATCGCCGGAACCAAATCCAGCATGCTCTACAGGATAGACATGGTCGCCAATGAGTCGACCCAGATCAGGAACTCCAACTGATATAATAATTTACTTGATTCAGAACGAATAAGGATCGAACGCAACCCCACCCTGTTCCACACGGAAGAAGATGATGGGGTTGCTGTTTTCCGTCTGCACGTACACGCCTATCTGCTGTCCCTTCTCCACCGTTTCGGCGGACTCGACGGTTATGTCCCCGAGGTAATCGTAATAGGTGGTGTAGCCGTTGGCATGCACGATCTTGACGAATCCCGTGCCGTTCTCGTTGAAGCCCTTGTCCACCACCGAACCGGCCTCGGCCGCCAGGACGGGAGAACCGGCATCGTTCTGGATCAGTATGCCGTCCAGCTGGATCGTGCCGTTTCCGAGCGGGTCGGTGACCCTCTGGTTGTACATGCCCACGGCCATGCCTTCGGGGATCGATATCTCCAACGCGCTGACCGGAGCCGGTTGCGAATCGATCGTGTCGTACGGGATGAAGAGTTCCTGACCTTCTGTCAGGTTGTCGTCCATGATGCCGTTCACGTCGCCAAGCGTGCGTGCGCTGATGCCCAGCGAGAACTGCGAGACGATCGATGCCAGCGTGTCCCCTTCCCTGACGATGTACAGCGTGCCGTCCCTGTCGGGAATGCGCAGCGAGCTGCCTACCCAGAGCGATGCCGTGCTCTTGATCTGGTTCACCGAGATCAGCGTCTGGACATCCAGTCCGAACGACTGGGCGATGTCGGGGAGAGAATCTCCGTACTTTATGGTGTATTCCTGCCACTTGACCAGATCCTTGGAGAACGCCGGCTGCTGTGTGCGCGAAAGGTTCTGGGCGATTACGGGCTTCTTCATCTCGATGCTTTCCTCCACGACCGCCGAACCGGAATCCCCTGCCGGCGGGAAGTCGCCGGACGAGATGTAGTCCGTGCCCGGATTGTCGGACGGATGCAGCGAAGCAAGCGCCGTCTCTATGTCCAGGTCCATCCTGGCTGCATCGCCGAGCTTGTCGCTCACGGTGGGGGCCTTGATCCCCTCCTCGGACGCGGCATCCTGAGCTGAAGGCGTATGTACGGCCTCGGCGGCGGAGGAATCGGCCTCGCGGCCTGCGCCGGCCACTTCCTGGGTCTCTATGATCTTGACCCAGCACAGCACCGCTATCGCGCAGATCAGGATGGATATGAGGATGACGGCGAAGAGGAGTCTTGAGGACGAATTGCCCTTTCTAGAGACCTTGTTGTCGCTCAGATCATCGTATCGGCCCGCCCTGGACATCGCTCTCTCCTCTTGTGAAACTCTGCGCTTCATTATATTCTCAAAGCCATGGGTTCTTCAACGAGTAAAGGGAACATTTCAACCTTCATGCTCGTGATCGCGTTGCTGGCCATGGCGGTCATAGCGGCGGTGGTCACGGAGCTTATGCTCACGGACGGCGTCCGTGCCGGCAGGTACAACAATCCCAACGTGGCGTCCAAGGTCGTCAGGGGAACCATCTACGACCGCAACGGACGGGCACTGGCGCTCGAGATCACGAAGAACAGGCTCTACCTTGTGCCGGAGGAAGTCACGGAGAAGGAGATCATGGCACAGGTCCTGTCCATCCATCTGGACATCACCCCAGGCGAGCTGCTGACGGTCCTGAACACCGCGTCCGGTCCGGAGAAGGTCCTGATCGCCGACGATGTGGACTCCGGAACCCTCTCCGGAATCAACTCTGACCTCGCCAGATACGGCCTTGCGCCCATCGAAACGGTCAAGGAATACGTGAGGACCTACCCCGCGCTCTTCCATGCCGCACAGCTCATAGAGGAGACGGAGAAGGTATACGACAGCGTGCTCTCGCCCGTCCCGGGATTCGGGGAGTCCATCACATACGGCAAGGACGTGTATCTGGAGCTGGACCTCGACATCCAGTACCTCCTGGATCTGGCCGTCCAGCAGGTGTATGAGATACAGAGTCCCGATTATTCCGTCGGTTTCGTGCTTGATTCCGCAACAGGGGAGCTGCTGGCCTGCACCACCTACCCCTTCTACGACCTGAACGACAGCTCGTCCATCCCCGATTCGCAGAAGGTCAGCCGCGCCCTGGTCCAGTCCGTCAACAGGGCCGACATGAGGATCCCCGAGGTGTCGGTCGTCGACAGGGTCACGGTGCACAACTCGTCATCCGTCGTGACGGACTATGTGACCGACGGCGGATACACGATGGATACCGATGCCGTCAGGACGCTTGTCCGCGAGCAGGACGGCGCCTCGGCGCTCATGACTCTTATTCCCGACACGGAAAGCAGATACCTGGTCTTCCTCGGGTCTGTCAACCCGAGGTTCTACAAGATTTCGTCGGTGATGGAATTCGCCCTCCAGTCCCTTGAGCAGGGCCTGGCCTCACAGAGCAAGCTTTGACAGTATCCTCTCCTGATGCACCAGCATCGGTTCCGAAGGATCGTTGGTTGAGTGGTTCTCTCCCGACAGATGCAGGACCCCGTGGATCAGCAGCCTCCTGAGTTCCTCTTCCTCAGGCACATCGAATGCGGCGGCGTTGCGCGCCATTACCTCCGGGCAGATGAGGATGTCGCCCAGGACCCTCCTGCGGCGTCCGGCGCTGATGAAGGTGAAGCCCTCCTCCTCGTCCTCGGCCGCGAAACTCAGGATGTCGGTGCTGTCGTCGATGTCCCTGAACTCCCTGTTCATCCTGTGCATCTCCGGCTCGTCGATGAATGATACGGAGAACTCGACGTTGTCCAGCGGAAGCTCCGCCAGCACCCTGTTCAGATACTCCAGGACGAACTTCCTGGGTGCGAGCTTCCTGTACGGCTCCTGCGTGTATGAGATGTCTATCGTGTTCATCCTGCGTCCCTCATTTGTCGTCATCGTCGGGATATTCGATCCTGGAGTGGTTGCGGGCCACCAGGACCTTGACGAATGTCTCCGACAGCGTCTTTATGTCGTTCATCGTCAGGCCGCTGTTGTCCAGCTGTCCGCGCTCGATCTTGCCCATGAAGATCGATTCTATCAGCTTGGCGTACTTGGAGGCATTCGGCGTGACCGTGCGGCTCGCGGCCTCTATGGAGTCCGCAAGCATGACTATGCCGCACTCGCGGAAATCGGGGATCTCGGCGTTGTACGAATAGTCCGATGCCTTGACCGTCTCGCCCCTGTCGTCGCTTGACGCGGCCTGGAGCTTCATGGCCTCGTGGTAGAAGTACTGGATTATGTCGTTCCCGTGGTGGTTGGCGATCGTCTTGACGATCTCGATCGGAAGACCGGCCTCCCTTCCCTTTTCCGCACCGATCTTGACATGGCTCTTGATGATGGCGACCGAAAGGCTGGGGCTGATGTCGTCATGCTTGTTCACACCGCCGCTCTGGTTCTCCACGAAATACTCGGGATGCTCGATCTTGCCGATGTCGTGGTACAGTCCTCCGACCCTCGCCAGCAGGGCATTGGCCCCGATGGCCCTGGCGCCGACCTCGGCAAGGTCCGCCACCGCGATGCTGTGGCTGTAGGTTCCCGGCGCGGCCTGCGAGAGCTTCGCCAGCAACGGGCTCTCTCCGTAGGCGAGCTCGTAGAGCCTGAACACCGTCGGCAGGTTGAACAGCTTCTCCGCAAGCGGGAGGAACGCCGACATGACGACATAGGCCACCGTGACGTTGATCAGGGTTCCGAGGAATACGGTGAACACGATGTTGAACGATGTCATGGTGATGAACATGAACAGCAGCGTGATGGCCGAACTGACCATGGCCGAAAAGAACCACTGGTAGACGACGTCCAGACGCCTGTTGAAGAAACGCACGAAGAAGACGCTGGATGAACCGCATATGACGCAGAAGAAGAACGTCATGACGGATGTCGTCGGCAGGATGGCCATGAATGACGAGATCAGGAACGACGAAACGAATCCCATGCGCTTCTTTCCGGTGATCTCGGTCATGAACAGAGGCAGGAAGAACACCGGCAGGAACGAATCCCCGAACTCCAGGTTGAGCGTGGATGCGAACAGTGAGAGGAAATAGGTGGCGACCAGCGTAGCCACGTATCCGGCCGTCAGGAAGAACAGATAGGCGCCGTAGTGGTTGTTCTTCCTTCCGAGGAAGATGCTGAACACCCAGAGGCAGATCGTGATGATCGCGAACTCGAACACCGCATGTCCGATCGTCTCGGGGACGGAGAAGTTGTTGCTCTGCGTGCTGAGCATCCTCAGAAGCTCGACCTGTTCGCTGTTGACGACATGGTCGGCCTCGATCAGGAGCTGGCCTTTGCGTACCGATACCACGACGGAGTCGACATTCGCTGCGGCCGTATCGCGCCTCTGCTCCGTCATCATGGCGTCGTAGAACACGTTGCTGTCCACAAGGGTGTAGATCAGGTCCTCCAGCAGAAGGGCCTCCTGGGCGGTCAGGCCCGATACTCCGGTGTACAGCCTGGAGTTGATGAACTCGATGATGTTCGAATCAACCAGATAATCGCCGCTGTCCAGATATATCTCGCGGTCGAACGACCCGGTGCTCTCGTCGTACCTGTTGCCGAGCGTAATGACCGTATAGCCGTCGGAATAGACATCCTCCAGCTCATGCTGGACGAAATATCCGGCCTCGAGTATCTCGCTCATGATGTCGTATACGGCCGATATGAGGTATACTCGCTGGAGCGTCAGCAGTCTTGCGGCCAGATCCTCTCCCAGGAGCCCGACCAGGGTCTCGCGGTCCTTGGACGCAACGGCCTCCCTGACGATGTCGGCAGTACCCAGCAGCTTCCTGGTCGTGGTGCTGGAATAGGAGAATATGGGCTTGACTGCCCGGCGGGCCTCCTCGATCCTCTGTGCCGTGGCATCCTTGTCTATAACGTCTATCGACTCCTTGGCGTAGACATCGTTCTCCGCTATCTGGCCGATCGTGTACGCGGAATAGATCGAGCTGTACTGGACCCGTGTATGGAGTTTGAGAAGGAGCGGGACAAGCACCGACGGTATCAGCATTATCAGCCCGCAAATGACGAACAGGATCCTCCTGTTGTCCCTCTTCTCCGTCTTAGTTCTTTTCATACGCGTCAATTATCCTTTGGACCACACGTGAGCGCACGGTATCCCTGGCCGTGAATCCCACGAAGGTGATCCCCTCTATGTCCCTCAGTATCTCCCTGGCCTGTACAAGGCCGCTGGCCGATGCCTTCGGTAGGTCGATCTGGGTGACATCGCCGGTTATTATAGCACACGAATTCTCGCCGATCCTAGTGAGGAACATCTTCATCTGGGCCTGGGTCGTGTTCTGTGCCTCATCCAGTATGATGCAGGCGTTGTGTATGCTCCGTCCCCTCATGTACGCCAGCGGGGCGATCTCGATGGATCCCGAGTCCTCCAGTCTCCTGATGGTGGCTGGGGCGATGATGGCCTCCATGCCGTCGTAAAGCGGCCTGAGATAGGGATTGAGCTTCTGGGAGAGGTCGCCGGGAAGGAAGCCCAGGCTCTCGCCGGCCTCGACGACCGGCCTTGTCAGGATGAGCTTCTGCTTCCTGCCGCTGAGCAGCTCCCCCAGGCAGTAGGCCACGGCCAGGTATGTCTTGCCCGTGCCGGCGGGGCCTATGCCGAACGTGATCTGGCTGTTGTTCATGGCATGGATGTACTGTTCCTGATGCGTGCTCTTTGGATAGACGGACTTGTTGAGCACGGAGATGAACTCGCGCTTGCCCAGAGCTGAGCCATCACCCTTCTCCATCGCGCTCTGTATGGCCTTGTACTCCATGAGTATCTCGGGTTCCCCGATGTCGGCGGTGATTCCGGAAAGCGCGGAAAGGCGCTCCATCAGTCTGGTGAAGACTTCCGATGCGTTCTCCGGCGTGGCTGAATCCTCCGTGCGGCACTCGACAATGTCCCCGCGCACGAAGATGCTGCATCCCAGGAGCTTCTCGAGATAAGGTATGTTCGAGTCGTTGATCCCGCAGACGCTGCGCATCGCATCCGGATCGCTGAATACATGGCTTGTTCCCATAATCCTCCCGGTCAAGTCCATTCGTCCGACTTGCTGTCCCAGTTGCCCTGGGTCTTGAGCTCCGGTATCGCGTTCCACTTGATGTAGACCGTGACAGTCGGGACCCATTCGTATTTGTTGCTGTATTTCGTCGTCATCGAACCCTGTGCATCCACATGCAGGTCCCAGTCCCTCATGTAGTGGACCAGCGACACCTTGAATGAATTCAGGTTGAATCCGGTGTTCTTCCTTCCCTCTCCGAAGAAGTCGAACGACCTCCACAGGTCCTCCATCATGGCGGAGAAACTGAAAGCCCCGTTCTCGTAATACCTGGCGAACGTCTTGTTCGCGCTGCTGACACCCACGGACAGGTTCAGGAACTCGGCTATTGCGAAAGCCATCGTGAAATCGATGCCGAACGATGTCCTGTACGGGTTCTCGAAATCGTAGGTGAACGACATGTTCAGCGACTGCTCGAACCCTATCCTGCCCTTCCACAACGTGATCTTGTCCTGCGACAGCTTGATGCTGAAGCCCAGGCTGTCCTTCTGGAAATCCTTGTCCTTGAAGCTGATGGACGCCTTTGTGCTCAGGTCGATGACGTTCGTGTCCAGGACATAAGAGGCGGAGAACTGCAGCTTTCCCAGCTCGAACTTGCCCTTGAAGGTCGAGTCCGCCGAGAGCGAAAGGCCCGTCAGAGGCTTCACCGTCAGCTTCTGCACAAGCGAATACCCTTTCCACCTGTCCGTCTCCGGATCCGTGACCAGCGTGAAGTCGTACTTGTTGGCAAGCGAAGCCGTCACTATGCCGGAGGAATAGGAGAAACTGACGTTCAATGCGTCCTTTGTGAACTTCTCCTCCTCCGGAGGCCTCTTCATGGAGAAGTCGGCCGATGCGGAGAACCCGTTCCTGGAATAGCCGACAGACGGCTTGATTACCTCCGTCAGCGGCTTGAGCTGGAAATTGAAGCCGAGTGTGAACGATCCGATCTTCTTCGAGAAGTTCAGGTTGTGCGCCGTGACATCGGTCTTGTTCCACTCGCCCCACCTGTCCGTCGTCTCGGTCGTTACCGTGGTTTCCTTGACGTAGTGGTTGTAGACCTTCTGCGACAGCGTGTATGTGATGCCGATCTTCGGGATGCCGGCCTTCAGTTCCGACGAGAGATAGAACTCGTCGACCTTCGTGCCGTTCTCGGATCTGGAGAAGTTGAAATCCGGCTTGACCGTCTCCGTGACCGTCAGCCACTGGCCCGGTACGGCGGCGTTCACATAGAGGGTTCCGTTCCCCTTGGTGTAGAAGCTGTCGTGCTCCAGCTCCTCCTTGTAGATGTTGTCCAGGCTCTGGTTGTAGGTGTAGCCCAGCTTCAGGCTTCCGGCCTGTGAGACGGTGGTCTCCTGGAGGTTCAACGATGGCCCGGAATACGATTTGAATGTGGAAACATCCGTTTTGCCTGCCTGTGAGGCATCCGAAGACTCCTGGAGCTCCTGTTTCTCAGTATCCAGCTCCTTGGCCAGTGCATCGGTGTAGTCCAGCGTCCTCGTCGTGCTCTGGGACTTGCCCTGCAGCGACAGGAACGTTCCGTCCGATGAGAACGTCAGATACGGAAGCGATGCCTCGACGGCCTTCTTCCTGTATACGGTGTTCCCGTCGTCGTCCTTCTCCTTGACTATGCTGAAGTCGATGTCCGCCTTGAGGGAACTGAGGTTGAACGAGTAGTTCCCGAGCTTTTTGCTGTACGAGGCGTTCGCGACCCACGTGTACTTGGTCACGCTGGAGAACCCCGACGGGAAATACTGCTCCGAACCCAGAAGCGCATCCAGCGCGAAAGCCGTGTTCCTGTTCAGGTAGTCGGTGCGCACGTACGGGTCGCTCAGCGTCGGGATCTTGACATCCACGGTGAAGGTGTCCTTCTTGAAGTTGAAGTTGAAATCCATCGTGTATCTGAAGCGCGGGAGGTTGGCATCGCCGTTGGCCATGTAGCCCACGGCACCTGTGGCCGACACCTTCATCTTCTTGTCCAGGAAGTAGTTGAGTGTATCTATTCCGGCTACAAGGCCCAGCTTCTCGTAGGCATCCGCGAAGACGGCCAGATAGCTTCCGGTCTTCCTTGCCCACGTCTCCAGCTCCCCGAGGTCCTCGCCTTGGTTCACGGGGCGGTAGTAGAAGCCGTCGCGGATCATGTCCGTATCGTCGTCCGTGTTCAGGAATGCAGTGATGGCCCCCGTGTAGTCCGTTTCGTCGTCCGAACCCGATGCCGAACTCGACGACTTGCTCTTTGTGCCCAGTACCCCGAGTTTGGGGTATTTACCGTAGATCTCATACGTCGTGGTCAGGAAAGCGCCCTTGTCGCTGGACAGACCGATGGCCGGATTGAAGGACAGCGTTGTTCCCGGATAGAAGAATATCGGGAAGTAGAAAACCGGCACCCTTCCAAGCCGGAAAACGGCCCTGTCCACGAACAGGTCGGTCTCGGAGAGCGACAGCTTTCCGGCCGATATGCTCCAGTACGGATCGTCGTCGGTGGTCGCTATGGTTCCGTTGTTGAAGATGATGCCCGATGTCGGGCCTGCATAGGACACCGTCTCTCCGGATACGTAGAACTCGATCTTGGTTCCGGATGAATTCTTCCTGGTGGTCGAGCTGGTTCCCTCATAGACTATGACGTCCAGATTGCTCCAGTCCAGGCTCACCACGGAACCGGAGAACACACGGTCCTTTGCAGTGGACCCGCCCAGCGTGACCGACCCGGTGGCCTCCAGCTTCTTTGAATCCAGGTCGACCGTGACGGTGTCGGCGGACAGGCTGCGTGTACCGTCGTCGGTGGTGAACGTCAGCTCGACGTTTCCGGAGAGGATTATCACGTTGTCATTGCTGAACAGTTGGTCCGAATTCCGGATTCCAATGGATGTGGCCTTCTTGCTTCCGTCGCTCTGCGTCGAGGCATCGGCATCGGCATCTTCTTCCGTGATACCGAAATACTCCAGAAGATCCGCCATCATCGCACTGTCGCCGAGCGTGCTGTCCAGACCGTACGCCATGCACATCGCCACAAGTTCGCCATGGGTTGACGAGAGTATCGAACGCCTGAGCAGGTTGCCTGCGAAAGCGCCCGATACGACCATCACGAGCATGAGCGATATCAGCAATATGCGTTTTGTCATCTTATAATACTTGCTTAAGATAATAACCCGTATGGGACTCTTTGCAAAGAGCAACTTCCTCCGGCGTTCCCTGGGCCACGATATGACCTCCGCCGTCGCCGCCTTCGGGTCCCAGGTCTATGATGTGGTCGGCGAGCTTTATGACATCCATGTTGTGCTCGATCATCACGACGGTGTTTCCCGATTCCACAAGCCTGTCCACGACCTCCATCAGCTTCTTGATGTCGGCGAAATGGAGTCCTGTTGTGGGCTCGTCCAGCACATACAGCGTCTTTCCGGTGCCGATCTTGCTCAGCTCCAGGGACAGCTTCACCCTCTGCGCCTCGCCTCCGCTCAGCGTCAGCGCGCTCTGGCCAAGCTTGATGTAGCCAAGGCCCACGCTGTCCAGCGTCTCCAGCTTGCGTCTGATGGGAGGAACGGCCTGGAAGAACTCCAGCGCCTCGCTGACCGTCATGTCAAGGACATCGGCTATGCTCTTGCCCTTGTAGTGGACCGCCAGCGTCTCCTGGTTGAACCTCTTTCCGTGGCAGACGTCGCATGTGACGTAGACATCCGGGAGGAAGTTCATCTCGATCTTGATCGTGCCGTCTCCGTGGCAGTGCTCGCAGCGTCCGCCCTGGACGTTGAAGGAGAACCTGCCTCCCCTGTATCCCCTTGCCTTGCTCTCCGGCAGGCTGGCGAACAGGTCCCTGATGTGGGTCCAGACCCCGACGTATGTGGCCGGGTTGGACCTGGGTGTCTTGCCGATCGGACTCTGGTCTATATGGATGAGCTTGTCGATGTTCTCTGCCCCTTCGATGGCCCGGTAGCCGTCGAAGCGCTCTGTTTTCCTGTTGAACATGTCGTGCAGGGCCGGCGTCAGTATCTGGTTCAGCAATGTGCTCTTTCCTGATCCGGACACGCCGGTGAGGACTATGAGCTTTCCCAGCGGGAAGTCGAAGTCGACGTCGCACAGGTTGTTCTTGGTGGCGCCGATGACCTTCAGGTGCTTCCCGTTGCCGGGCCTGCGCATGAACGGCACGGGGATGCTGATCCTGCCGCTGAGGAACTGTCCGGTGATGCTGTCAGGGTTCTTCTCGATCTCCTCCGGGGTACCCTGGGCTATGACGTAGCCTCCGTGCTCGCCTGCTCCGGGACCCATGTCCACCACATAGTCGGCATTGCGGATGGTGGCCTCGTCATGCTCGACGACGATGACGGTGTTGCCGATGTCCCTCAGGTTCTTCAGCGTGTCTATGAGCCTCTGGTTGTCCCTCTGGTGCAGTCCGATGGACGGCTCGTCAAGCACATATAGGACTCCGCTCAGGGCGCTTCCGATCTGCGTGGCAAGACGTATGCGCTGGGCCTCCCCTCCGCTGAGGGTTCCGGCGTTCCTGTTCATCGTCAGATAGCTCAGGCCCACGTTCTTCAGGAACATCAGCCTGGAGCGTATCTCCTTCATGATCTGGGATGCGATCTTCTGCTCGTTCTCCGTCAGTGCCAGGCTCAGGAAGAAATCGTAGCTGTCGCGGATGTTCATGGCCGTGGCCTGGTTTATGTTCTTTCCGCCGACAAAGACGCTCAGCGCCTCCGGACGAAGCCTCTCGCCGTGGCATACGGGACATTCGATCTCAGTCTGGAAGGAGCTTATCCATGTCCTGATGGCGACGCTCTCCGTCTCCGCATAGCGGCGCTTGAGGTCGTTGATCACGCCGTGCCAGCGGCGGTTGATGCTCACGGACCCCATCCGGTCCTCGTAATCCATCTTGAACTTGCGGTCCGATCCGTAAAGGACGGCATCGAACTGCTCAGGAGTCAGCTTGTTGAACGGGGTCTTGAGCGTGAAGCCGTGGCTCTTGGCGAACGCCTCGAAACCGGCACGGCCCCAGCCCGCGTTGGGGTTCTGGGATGCGATTGCTCCTTCCTCGAAACTCTTGCTCCTGTCGGGAATTATCTTGTCGACATCGTATTCGGTCTTGAATCCCAGTCCGTTGCACTCGGGACAGGCTCCGAACGGGTTGTTGAAGGAGAACAGCCTGGGCTGGACCTCCCCGATGGAGATCCCGCAGTGCGGGCAGCTGTTCTGCTCCGAGTAGACCTCGGATGTCTCTGACCTGTCCTGTCCGATGTATGTCACTTCCACAAGGCCGCCTGTCATGTCGGTGGATTTCTCGATGGAATCGGACAGCCTCAGGCGCGCGGACTTCTCGAGTATCAGCCTGTCGACCACGATGCTTATGGTGTGCTTGACCTGCTTGTCCAGCGCGAAGTCCTCGTCCAGCATGTGCATCTGCCCGTCTATCCTGACGCGCTGGTAGCCGGCCTTCCTGGCATCCTCAAGGACCTTCCTGTATTCTCCCTTGCGGCCCATGGCCACGGGAGCCATGACCATGATCCTGGAGCCCTCGCCGCCGCGTCTGAAGACGGCCTCGATTATCTGGTCCACGGACATGCGGCTGATGGTGCGTCCGCACTGGGGACAGTGGACCTCGCCTATCCTTGCCCAGAGGAGCCTGTAGTAGTCGTATATCTCGGTTATCGTGCCCACCGTGGAACGCGGGTTGCGTCCGGTGGTCTTCTGCTCTATGGCTATGGCGGGGCTCAGGCCCTCTATCAGCTCCACATCCGGCTTGTCCAGACGGCCCAGGAACATCCTTGCGTACGAACTGAGGGACTCGACATATCTCCTTTGCCCTTCGGCGAATATCGTATCGAAGGCAAGCGAGCTCTTGCCGCTTCCAGACAGTCCGGAGACCACAATCAGGCTGTTCTTGTCAAGTTCCAGGTCTATGTGCTTCAGATTGTGCTCGCTGGCACCCCTGATTATCAGTTTGTCCTTCATCTTCCGTACCCTGAAACCGCCTTCAGGAGCTCCTCCCTGGCGCTTTGCGCGTCGATTTCCCTGTATACCTCGCCGTCCACGTAAAGATAGACCTTGTTCCCGATTCCCGTGACCGCTATGTTGGCGCCTTTGGCCTCTCCGGGCCCGTTGACCTGGCAGCCCATGATCGCCACGCAGAGGTCCCTGCCTGTGGCCAGAAGCTCATGCTCCACTTCCCTGAGGAAGCCCTGGCTGTTGAAGCTGCAGCGGCCGCACATCGGGCACGACACGATCCTCATGCCGCCCTTGCGAAGTCCCAGCGTCCTGAGAAGCTCCGTCCCTGCCTGGACCTCGTCCTCAATGGAGCCGGTGATGGAGTACCTGATGGTGCCTCCGATACCCTGCTCCAGCAATCTTCCGAGTGTCCATGTCGATTTGACACAAGAGGATACGACCCCTCCAGCCTCGGTCACACCAAGATGCATGGGATAGTCGCTCCTTCCGGCGAACGCGCGGGCGGCCTCATAGCTCAGGGCGCTGTCGGAGGCCTTCAGCGACACGACCGTGTTGTGGAAGCCCAGGTTCTCGAACCACGATATGTACTCCAGCGCGGTGTCCACCATCAGGTCCACCATGCCCTTCTTTCCGCCGTCTCGCGGCAGGGATCCGCTGTTCAGGCCTATCCTTATGGCCACGCCCTTGTCCAGGGCCTTGCGGACGACCTCCTCCGTCTTCCACCTGGCGCCGATGTTGCCGGGGTTGATCCTGATCTTGGCGACGTTGCAGTCCATCGCGTCCAGCGCATTCCTGTAGTCGAAATGGATGTCCGCCACTACGGGCATCGGACACTGCCTCACAACATCGCAAAGAGCGTCATGCTCCCTGATGTCGGGGTATGAGAAACGTATGATGTCGCAGCCCATGGCCTTGAGGACACCCATCCTGGATGCGAAATTCTCCTCAAGCCTGGAGAGCGGTATGTCGTACATCGTCTGGACGCTCACCGGAGCGTTTCCGCCTATGGTAAGGCCGCCGGCCTTCACTTCTCTTGTCATATCTCAGAGAGTACCATCTTTCGGCCAAATGATAAAGAGCATTACTTATTGTTTTTTAAGTATTGGATGAACATCCGGGTACCCGCATCTTGAACGTATCCTTATAAAGAAGTATCCTCCGGCTATGACGAAGTTCAAGGAATTCCTCAAGCGGAAGAACATCGTGTTCTCCGCCAAGCGTTACGGCATAGATGCTCTTTCGGCGATGGCGCAGGGACTCTTCTGCTCGCTGCTCATCGGCACGATAATCAAGACGCTGGGTTCCCAGCTCAACGTCGCCTTCCTGACCGATATCGGATCGTACGCCATGGCCATATCCGGCCCCGCGATGGCGGTGGCCATCGGATACGCCCTCCAGGCGCCTCCCATGGTCCTCTTCTCGCTTGCCGCAGTCGGCTGGGCAGCCAATGCCGAAGGCGGAGCCGGCGGTCCGCTGGCCGTCCTTCTCATAGCCATAGTCGCCGCCGAATGCGGCAAGGCCGTCAGCAAGGAGACCAAGGTCGACATCCTCGTCACCCCCGCCGTCACGATCCTGATCGGCGTGGCCCTCGCCAAGCTCATCGCACCGCCGATCGGCTCGGTGGCCAATGCGTTCGGCCTCGTGATAGACCGGGCCACCAAGCTCCAGCCGTTCTGGATGGGAATCGCCGTGTCCGTCCTTGTCGGACTCGCGCTCACGCTCCCCATCTCCTCTGCGGCCATCTGCTCCGTGCTCTCGCTCACCGGTCTCGCCGGTGGAGCCGCCGTCGCCGGCTGCTGCGCACAGATGGTAGGATTTGCAGTGATCTCTTTCAGGGAAAACAGATGGGGAGGCCTTGTATCCCAGGGACTCGGAACATCCATGCTTCAGATGGGAAACATAGTGAAGAACCCCAGGATTTGGATCGCACCCACATTGGCTTCAGCTATAACAGGTCCTTTGGCCACCTGCCTTTTCAAGCTCCAGATGAACGGCGCCGCCATCAACTCCGGAATGGGCACCTGCGGCCTCTGCGGCCCCATCGGCGTCTGGACCGGCTGGGTCGCCCCATCCGAGGCCGCTGTCGCCAGAGGCGCCGTCGCCATCAGCCCCACGGCCATGGACTGGATCGGACTCGTGCTGATCGCCATAGTCCTCCCCGCCCTCCTCTCAATTGCTTTCGATGCCGTCGTCAGGAAACTCGGCTGGGTCAAGGACGGCGACATGAAGCTCGCCGGTTGATTTTTCCCAGAGTACTCCTATAGTAACAGTTCTTTGATCACCGAATCCACATACTCGGTGCTCAGCGGCCTGTCCCCACACTCCAGGCTGACGATCAGGTTCTTCCCCAGGATTATCCCCTGTTTCGCGAACTGCTCCATCTTGATCTGGTTCCTGGCCGCATAC
>JBGUMQ010000066.1:0-5557 GCA_045116915.1 Sphaerochaetaceae bacterium
ACCGGCGCAGGAAAGACCACTATAGTCAACCTGATTGCCAGGTTCTACGACCCGGTCTCCGGTCAGGTCCTCATCGACGGCCAGGACATCTCCAAGGTCAAGCTGGCGTCCCTCAGGTCCAACATCGGCGTCATGACGCAGGATTCGTTCCTCTTCTCGGGAACCATCCGCGAGAACCTCCTGTACGGTAAGCCAGATGCCACCGAGGAGCAGATGCTCAACGCCTGCCACGAGCTCGGAATGGACGACATGATCATGTCCCAGCCCCAGGGCTTCGATACGGTCATATCCCAGGACACGCTCTCTCAGGGCCAGAAGCAGCTGATCGCCCTTGCAAGGACGCTGATCGCCGACCCGCGCATCCTCCTTCTGGACGAGGCCACCAGTGCCATCGACACCAGGACCGAGGAGCTTGTGCAGGCGGGAATGGCCCTGCTTATGAAGGGACGCACCAGTTTCGTCGTGGCCCACAGACTTTCGACCATCGTCAAGGCCGACAGGATACTGGTCATCCAGAACAAGGGGATCGCCGAGGAAGGAACGCACAGGGAGCTGATGAAAAAGAACGGCATCTATGCCGACCTCTACAATTCACAGTTCGAAGAGCTGGATAAAGAGTAACTCAGAGAGTATTCAGGAAACCGATGACGGCGGAGTCGTACTCCTCCGTGTTGTTGATCCTTACGAACGAGTGCCTGCCCTTGTCGAAGAAGACGAACTTCTTCTGCCCGGACGGGCACTTGTCGTATAGCATCTGTGCCTTGTCCGGCAGCGAGAACACATCCTCCCTGCTGTGGATGAAAAGGATCGGCCTGTGCATCCTGCCGATGCAGTCCACAGGTCCGTAGGAACCGGCAGGCACTCCCGCCCTCAGTCTATACAGCATGAAGAACAAGTTGATGAACGGGAAGACCGGGCGCTTGTCCTGGATCAGATGCTCCCTGAACGACTCCCTGAATGTCATGAACATTCCGTCGGCCACCATCGCGGTGAAGTAGTCCGGACAGTTGTCCGACGTCAGTGCATAGAGGGCCGTTGCCGATCCTATGCACACCCCGTGGCACACGATGCTCCTGATGCCGCATTCGTCGTGGAGGAACCGCCCCCACTCCAGAAGGTCCCTGTATTCCTTCAGTCCCAGGCAGTTGTACCTGCCCTCCGAATGGCCGTGCGCCCTGCTGTCGATGGCTAGCACGTTGTAGCCCGCTTTCCTGTAGGGCTCGGCGAAGAAACAGGCATAGGTGCAGCCCTCGGTCCTTCCCGGAATCAGGACAACGGCCCTGTCATGGCCGAAATCGTAGTACTGTGCCGCAAGGCGCAGTCCGTCGTTGGTGATGGTCACGTCCTTCATGACATCGGCATGCCGTGCGGCCCAGGCCTCGCCTCCCCTGACGATGCCCACATACTCCGGGTCGTCCGGGAAGTTGACCGTCCTGTTCCATTTTTCAGGGGAGGTCCTGGTGAACAGGATCCTCATCTGCTTGTCGGCGATGATGAGGAACGGGAGGATGTAGAACAGGAAGCCCAGGACGACCAGGCCAAGAAGAATCCAGAGAGCGATGATCATACCTGCGCGGTCAGCCCTGAGAAGAGCTTCTTCTCCTCTTCGAGATTGTGTGAGACGGGTTTGCCGTAATAGTAGGCGGCCATCAGTCCGGGGCCGATGTTGATGCCGCAGGACGGGAACACGTTGGTGAACAGCAGTCTGCCCGGCCTGATGCGCTCCTCGATCATGGCCTTGTACTCCAGCGCCTGCTTCTCCCTGTTGGTGTGCGCCACTATCACGATGTTGTCGGCGGGATTCACGATCGTCGCCTCCATGTACCGCAGGCAGAGCTCGTAACCGGCCTTCTCGCCCTTGGCCTTGCCGATTATGGTGGTCATGCCGTTGGGATCCAGGTCCCCGATGGGCTTGATGCCCGCCAGCGTGCCGAAGAAGGCCTTGGCGTTGTTCATCCTTCCGGTACGTGCGACGAACGAAAGGTCGTCCAGCCAGCCGGCCTGATGGATGTTGAACCTCATGGTCGAGATCCTGGCGGTGACCTCCTCCAGATCCATGCCCTGATCCCTCAGCTGGGCGGCCATGAGCGCCAGAAGGCCTATGCCGGGACCGAAACGCAACGTATCCAGAACGTGGATCCTGGCATCGGGATACTTCTCAAGCACCGGATCGATGCCCGCCTTCGCGAAATCGTATGTTCCGCTGATGGCCGACGATATGGTCAGGACCAGGACCCCGAAGCCCTGCGAGACCCACTTCTCGTATGCCGCGCTGAACTCGTACACGTTGGGCGGCGCCGTCTTGTATCCGAGCGGGTTCTTCCTGAGCCCGTTGTAGAAATCCTCACGCCTGATGCCGTCCCACGTGAGGTCGCTGACGACCTCGGTCTTGTCCGGCAGCGTGTAGTGCCCCGGAATGACCTCTATGCCGAATTCCTCTCTTATTTCCCTGACAAGATCGCTTGTCGGGTCGGTCATTATGACGAATCTGCCGCCTGTACTCATCTGCCGTTAGCCTCTATGAAATCGATCACGTCACCCACGGTCCTGAAGTCCGCGAAGTTGACATTGCTGAAACTCACCCTGAAAGCCTCCTCGATGGATATGACCATGAAGAGCATGCCGACCGAGTTGAGTCCCAGATCCGTAGCCAGGTCCGATTCCTCCTTGCACTTCTCCAGCATTTCGGAGGAATCGCCGAAGCTGAAAGAGAGTATCTCCTTCAGTTTGTCCAGAATCTGCCGTCTGTCCATATCAGTCCTGCTTCCTGAGGATCTTCATGCTGGGCGAGCGCTTGAAGTCGGCTGTCCTTATGACGATCCTGTTTATCTGCTTGTATGAAGGCAACGCCGCGTTGACCTTGCCGATCTGCGCCCTGATGTACGCCTCGCGTTCCTCCTGGGGGACCGCGCCGATCACAGCCGGTCTGGGAAGGACCTCGAGCACAAGGTACTCGCGTCCGTCGCGCATCTCGGCGTAGACAAGGCAGTCCTGTATGCAGTCGATCTCCGAGAACCTGGTCTCGAGCTCCGCCGGGGAGATGTTCTCTCCGTTGGACAGGACGATGATCTCCTTGATCCTGCCGGTGATGTAGAGCCTTCCGTCATCGTCGAACCTCACCAGGTCGCCTGTGCGGAACCAGCCGTCGGAGAAGGCCTTCTTCTCCTCCTCGGGCTCCGATGCGTAGCCGCTGAGCATGTTCACGCCCTTGAGCCAGAGCTCGCCGTCGACGACCTTCACCTCCATCCCGCCGTATATGTAGCCGACCGAATCCGGGTGCTCCAAACAGTCGGGATTGCCGCTGACAAGGTTGGCGCTTTCGGTCAGACCATAGCCCGGAAACAGGGTGACGCCCATTTTTTTCCACTCCCTTACCAGGAACGGGGGCACCGATGCAGCTCCGCAGATGATCGACTTGCAGTCCGGTCCCAGCATGTTCTTCCCGAACTGCCTGGAGATGTTAAGAGCCATCTCGGCAAGCGCCGGGACAAGGACCAGGATGGTCGGACGGAAAACTGCGATCTCCCTGAACATCTGGCTGTTGTCATGGCAGATGTGCAGGACGCTTCCGGTGTACAGCGACGTCAGCGTGTTGCGGATGAGTCCGAACACATGGGTCATGGGAAGTACGATGAGGTACCTCTGGAAGAAGACGTCGCGGTATCCGTAGCAGCCGTTCTTCGTGCCGCGCATCACCGCCCTGTGGCTCAGGACGACTCCCTTGCTCTGACCGGTCGTCCCGCCGGTGAACATGATGGCGCACGGCGAATCCGGATCGACCTCGCAGTCCGGTGCACTGGCATCGCCTGCGGAGCCGACGTCAAGGAGCCTGAAGCCGGGTCTCTTTGCCATCAGGACACCGGTTTTCCCGATCATCGAGTCGACCGAGAGGATGGCGTCCAGGGCATACTTCATGGAGAATCCGAAAAGCGTCGCCTCATCCAGCTGGGGCGGGATCAGTACAGCCACGGCACCGTATGTCGTGACTCCGATGAAGCTGTAGACGAACTGGACCGAGTTGGGCATGAAGATGCCGACCCTGGAGCCCTTCGCGACCTTCGCACCGGCCAGGATCCCCCTGACTCCGGCGGCAAGACCGTCGAGCTCGCCGTATGTGTATGGCCTTCCGTCGTCGATAGCCGGAAGGTCGGAGTACTGCCTGCAGCAGCTTCTCCACATCTGCGTCATGTCCGTGTAGTCCACGATCCTGGAAATGGTCTCCGGATCCGCGTACCTGTCGAAGACATGGTCTATGACATAGCTCATCCACGCACCTCTCTCTTGAAATACTGCTCGAGTTCGAGCTCCTTCTCGTAAAGGAGCTCCGTGAAGGCCCTGATGCCCGCCATGGTGAGGGCACCGCCTCCGGTCGATCCGGGCCGGACCAACCTCCCGATTATAACATGCTGGCGCCTGAATGCAGAAGTCCTTTTTCCGATATATACAGGGAGAACCGGCACGCCTGTCTTCAGCGCCAGGAGCATGGCTCCTTCCCTGAACGGATGGACCGTGTCCTCCTCCGTATCCACGAAACCCTCGGGGAAGACGACCGCCCCGTTGCCCTTGTCCAGACTGTCCTTGAGCATGTACCAGGTGTCCATGTTGAAGTTGTCCTTGTCCACGGGGATCAGATGGAAATGCCTGAAAACGAAACGCCCTGCGGCGACATTGTTCAGCTCCGTCGTGGCCATGAAGTTCAGATGGCGTTTGCGTATCGTCAGAAGAAGCACCACCGGGTTCGTGAAGGAATTGTGGTTGGATATGACGATGAAAGGTCCCTTGGGAACAGGTTCCTTCCCGAATGGCCGGTGGACCTTCGGGCGCCAGAACAGGAGGCACGGAAGCATCCCCGTCAGTTTGGCGAAGTCGTAGAGGAAATAGTTGTCACGCTTTCTTACGCTGTTCAAGTTCCTCTCCCAATGCGATCATCCTGGCCCGGACGTAGGCGTTTATCGCCTCGATGTTCTCCCTCTCACCCAACGATTCGTCATAGAGTTCGGACACGTAGACAGGGGTCCCTATGATGACGTTCGAGCGCTTTTTCGAGAAATAGCCGCCGTCCGTGAACACCGGAATCAAAGGAGCATCGGCCTGCAGCGCGATGTAGACGTAGCTGGGCTTGAACTCCAGGGGTGTAGGCTCGTCCTTCTCCGGGATCCGGGCCTCGGGGAATATCTCCACGACCCCTCCCTTCTTCAGGATGTCGATCGACTTCCACATGAAGCCGAAGTCGTTGTCGTTCCTGTCGACCCTGATGGCTCCCCACATCCTCAGCAACGTGTGGAGCACGATGTTCTTGTCGTATGTGATCTCCGCGACTATGCATCTGAGGGTCCTTGAGAGGAACACGAACATCCAGACGCCGAAGTCCATGATGTTCCTGTGGTTGGACACCACGATGGCCCTGCCCTTGATGCGCCTGCCCTGGACCTTCCTGTTCTGGTAGAAGATTCTGGTCTTGAAACCGCACAGGAAAAGCGGGTATCCGGTGATCTTTGTGAACCAGTTGAAGAACGCGAGCACCTGTTCAGTCCTCCTGATGGTCCATGATGTAGCG
>JBGUMQ010000067.1:0-3360 GCA_045116915.1 Sphaerochaetaceae bacterium
CTGGCGAAGTGAGGTTTTGCCCGGCTGTTTTCCGGCTGTTATGTTTGGCGGTTCTGTCAGGCGTTTCGGCCGGGCGTTTTGCCATGAGGAGTTTGCGGTGAAGAAGGACAGGAGCGCGTTCCAGCAGAAAATAGACCGGATATGCCGGGTGGTCTTCCTCACGGAGGAGGGCAAGCCCAAGAGCACGCTCCTGATCTATTCCTTCAGCCTGTCGCTCCTGTTCATCGTGGTGTTCCTGGTTTCCTACTGGATGCTGCTGGAACCGCTTGAGACGGCGTTCGCCGCGCGCTCGGTCTGGCTGAGGAACGCGGTGGAATACACTGTGCCGGCGATTGTCGGCTGCATCCCGTGCGTGGGGCTTTCGTTCGCCTTCAGGGAGAAGATGAACATGGTTCCCGCCGCATTCACCTGGATGTGCGTGATCGCCGTGATCGCCCTGGTGACCATGGTCTTCATGGTTGATCCGGACGACCGTGCGACGGAGTATGCGCTGTTCATGGCGATTGTCGGCATACCGATGCTGATGTCGTCGGTCCTGGGGACGGTCGCGTCGCAGATCGTTTTCCGCATGCGCAGGCGTGCGCTTGATGAAAGGATGGAGAAATATTGCTCGCGTCGTTGATGCGGGTAAGGTATAATGGTTTATGGGCGGGCCATGCCTGCTTGTGAAAAAAGGAGAAGGATATGAAGAAAAGCGTATTGATCATGCTTATTGCTCTGCTCGTCTTCGGATGCGTGGCACTGACAAGCTGCCAGAGCGCCAAGAAGGCCGATGTCGATTATGTCATCCTCGGCCTCGAGCTGAAGAACAAGACCGGAAAGACGATCACCGAGTACTATCTGTATGAGACAGGTGCAAAGGAACTGTACAACAACATCATCGAGAAGATGCCTGAGGCAGTCGACGGCAAGTGGGCCGGCGGAAAGACGAAGGTCTACCCCAAGGGATTCCTTATCAGGCCCGAAGCAGAGTCCTATGAGGCCAAGGTCGTATTCGAGGACGGATCGGTCATGATCGTTCCCGATATCGAGCTTCTGAAGGAAGACTCCGACGGACGCCTGCCCAACGAGATCTCACTCAAGGAAGATCCCGCAGACGTCAAGGTCCAGTTCGACGACGATGCCGATGTCCAGCCTGCAATCGATGCAGCAATCGAGGCCGGTGTCCCGATGGACGGATGGAAGCCCGCCGATTATTGATTCTGGTTTTCAATTTCTTTGCCTGCCCGGATTTCCGGGCAGGTTTTTTTTGCCCTTTTATCCGATTGTGCTCAGGCTGTTCGCAGCCTGTGAAGAGGCCAGCCGGACCCAGGAGGCCCGTGGCCCCTCAGCCAGACGGGCGGACGCCGGGGAGGTGCCAGGCTCTGCACAGGGTGTGAATCGGCCTGTGCATCATGAGGAACTGTGGAAAAACAACATAAAAAAGCTTTTGCATCTCTACCTTGTCCGGCGGTAGAGTTGATATGTGGGACAGCTCAACGACCAGATCAATGCCAGAACCAAAGTACTCGATCATGATATTTCCAGGTATAGGGATATGATGTCGTGCATGCCTGAGGGGTATCTGGTTAAATCCTGCATACGCGGTTACTTGCGTTATTATCATGTTGTCAACGGAAAAAAGAAGTATTTGACGCGGGACGATGAGAAGACTTTATCCATGCTTGCACAGAAGCAGTATGTACAGAAACTACTCGACAATGCTGTTGCTGAGAAGAACCGTCTGATCGAGTTGAGGGATTCCATCTCAGGTATTTCTTTCCCGGACAGAAAGGCCGTGCTGGATTCAATGGGAGAGCTTGCAAAGTATGTAAAGCCTGTGTTGTCGGAATCGGAGTTGTTGGCCGAAAACTGGATCAATGAGGAATTCTGCCAGCATGATAAGACGGATAAGCATAGATTCGAGACGATGAGCAAGGATATGGTCAGGTCGAAGAGCGAGGTTCTCATTGCCGACAGGCTTTATACTGCAGGCATTCCATTCAAGTATGAGATGCTTCTGGAACTGGGTAATGGTTTCATCAGGCAACGCTATTATCCCGACTTCACCATAATGAACAAGCGGACTGGAAAGATCTACTATTGGGAGCATCTGGGCATGATGGGAGATAAGGGCTATTGTCTGGATAGCCTCGGCAAGTTGGATGATTACGCGAAATACGGAATCCTGCCTGGCAAGAACCTCATCCTGTCTTTTGAATGTGAAGGAAAACCGCTTTCTACATCATATGTCAACAAGGTGATCAACTACTATTTGAAGTAAACTTTGTTAATGCAGTATGAAAGCCCGAAAAAACGGGTCCGAAACTGCGAAAGGCAGTATGAGGATGTCATTTCGGAAGATCTGTACTGCATTAACAATGTTTACTATCACTTTCCCAATGAGTTTTGAGCTTTTGCAGTGCTCTCACAGCCATCTCAGCCGGCTTCACTGGCCATGGCCGCCCCGATCACAAGGACAACGCCCGCCAGCGTCAGCACAGTCATGCCTTCACCCAGCACCAGGGCGGAGATCAGCACAGCTACAACAGGGTCGATGTAGCTGAGCATGGCCGCGGTCTGGGCGGGAACATGCTGGATGGCGCTGAAGTAGAGGCTGTAGGGCAGGGCCGTGCAGATTATAGCCGCAACAAAAAGCATGATGACAGGCTGCAGGCTGAATGTAAGGGAGGAGAAGTTCTCATTCATCAGCCAGTAGGGCAGGACGGCAAGTGCGGCGGCTCCCATCTGGATTATGGTGCGGTCCGTTCCGTCCACTCCCTTCACCAGCTTGTTTATGATTACGTCGCCCGCATAGAGCAGCGCGGCGCCCATTCCCAGGAGCACACCCTTCAGACCGCCCACACCATCCTCGATCACGCCGGAGACGAAGACCATGCCGATGACAGCGAGCATGACGCAGACTGTCTTGCGGACGGTCAGCTTCTCCTTCAGTATGAAGACAGAGGCGATGACAGTGAAAACCGGAGCCATATAATAACTGATTGTCGCAACAGCAATTGTGGTGAATCTATATGCTTCGAACAGAAGTATCCAGTTCACTCCTATGAACACGCCTGAGACAACAAGCGGAAGCAGGTTCTTCCTTATGGCCGGCATGTCGATTCCGGAGCGGTTGAAAAGTCTGAGAAAAACAAGTATCACGACAGCGACCGCACCGCGGAAGAAAGCGATCATTGCGGAGGAGTAGGGGATGTTGCGTCTGACCAGTCCTATGGAGCCGAAAATCAGCATGGTGATGATCAGCTTCACACCGGCGGCCGTGAGATCGGAACCTGTTCTTTTCATACTACAGTAGAATAGTGGCAAAACAGCAGGAAGTTCAAGAAAACAACAGCCGGCCCTTGACGGTTGAAATTA
>JBGUMQ010000068.1:0-40042 GCA_045116915.1 Sphaerochaetaceae bacterium
GTCTTGCAGCAGTAGCGTAGTGGTTACGCACCACCTTGCCAAGGTGGCCTACACGAGTTCGAATCTCGCCTGCTGCTTTTTTTATGCCCGGACGGTATGTCCGGTTCAATTGTCATGACGGGATTTAAGCTCTACTTGCTCCGTCTAAGAAATAGCTAAAGGAGGCGCTGCATGCGTTTGTTTTCCACAGAAATGGTCAGCCGGTTCCATCCCGACAAGTACGCCGACCAGATTTCCGATTCAGTTCTTACCGCCATCCTCAGGAAGGACCCCACTGCCCGTGTGGCCTGCGAGTGCCTGGTCAAGGACAGCACCGTCGTGCTTGCCGGCGAGATAACGACCGCCTGCGACATCGACTACGAGGCTGTCGTGCGCTCTGTCGCCGACCGTCTGGGTTACGGCGTCGACAAGGTCGTGAACCTGATCACCAGACAGTCGCCGGAGATCGGCGATGCCGTGTCGGCCGATGAGAACATCGGTGCGGGCGACCAGGGAATGATGTTCGGATTCGCGGTCAACGGCGGAAAATACTACCTGCCGTACGGCCAGGAGGTCGCCATCGACATCATCAGGGCGATCGAGGCCGACATAAAGGACAACCCCGAAACGATCTTCAAGGGCGATGCCAAGACACAGGTCACGACCGATACCGATGCCCCCGGCTTCGTCAAGCCGGTGGACACCATACTGGTCTCAGTCTGCCACAGGGAAGGCCTGACGCTGGAGCAGGTGAGGGATTATGTAAGGGATCTCCTGGACAGGAACGGGATCCCCCGTGCACGCAACCTCATGGTCAATCCGGCCGGGCTGTGGACATTCGGAGGCCCTGCCGCGGACTGCGGTCTCACCGGGCGCAAGATCGTCTGCGACCAGTACGGCGGCTATGCCCCTGTCGGCGGCGGCGCGTTCAGCGGGAAGGACCCGTCCAAGGTTGACAGGAGCGGATGCTATGCGGCGCGCAGGATCGCGGTGGACATGGTGAAAAAGCACGGCTTCGACAGCTGCACGGTGCAGATCGCCTATGCCATCGGTGTGAGCGAGCCCGTATCCGTTTCCGCCAGGGGTATCCGCAAGGACGGAAGCTCCGAGGATGTGAGCGCCGAGGTCTTATCCTCGTACGACCTGACCCCGCGAGGGATCATCAGGAGCCTGGACCTGCTGTCCCTGGACTACGGTGTCCTTTCCGGCGGCAACCACATGATGGCGTTCGCCTGAGCCCTCATACTGTCTGATTCTCAGATTCCGAAAAGCCTGTGGATGGCGGTGGCGACACCGTCGTCCCCGACCGTGTCCGTTATGTAGTCCGCTTTGTTCAGGACACATTCCTCGGCATTTCCCATCCCCACCGAATAGCCGGCCTCGCCCAGCATGTCCAGGTCGTTGGCGCTGTCGCCGAACGCGATGATGTTCTGCGGTCCGCATCCCAGATGCGAGCAGAGTGTCAGAAGGCCCCCGGCCTTGGTGATCCCGGCAGCCGTGGTCTCAATGGACCTGTCCTGGAGCAGCACCGCCTGGTGGTCTCCCGTGCCGCGCAGCTGCCTTGCGGCCTCCGTGGCATCGTCCATGTTCCTGAAGAACGTCTGGATCCTGTACACGTCTATGCCGTGTTTCTTAACGTAATGGCGCATCCTCACGGCCATGCCGCTCCTGCGGACCTCCTTCGTGGACTTCCTGTGCGATTTCGACAGGTAGTTGGTCCTTCTGAGGAGCCTGACCAGGAACCCCGGGGTGACAAGCACGAAGCCGTTGAGGTAGATGCAGGACTTTCCTCCGTTCACGCGCAGTATCCTTAGCGCCGTCCTCGCCGTGTGCGGGTCCATCGGGCGTCCGAAGATCTCGTTGCCGTCCCTGTCGGTGACCATGGCCCCGTTGGCTGTGACGAAGTAGGAGAAGTGGGCGAATACATCAGACGGGATCTGCGATATGTCGCGTCCCGTGGCTATGGCGGTGGCTATGCCTCTTCCGTTGAGCGCGTCGATCGCCTTGCCGACTTCCTCCGACATGATGCCTTCGTCGAGCACCGTGCCGTCGAGGTCGAATGCGGCCAATCTGATGTCCTGCGCATTGAAGGTCCTCTTGTCCACCTTTCCCGTCTCCTCCGTACGGATTGTACAGGGTTTGTGCCGGTGCCGGCAAGATTGTCCGTGGTTGAAATTGTGATGGTCTTGTGCTATTGATAAACCATGAGAAAAAGACAGATCAAGAAAATCATCAGCAGCTACTATTGGGACACCGAGGAGGACATCATGCTCCCGCCTTCGGTGATGAGAGAGGAATTCAGGGCTGAGGAGGTCTATTTCAGCAAGGCCTTCGTCATCTCCAATCCGGAGCAGGCCGAGGAATTCAGGAAGACGCTCGAGCAGAGGATCGAGGCCGAGACGAAGATGGCGGAGGAAGCCGGCAACAGATGATGCCGATGGGATCCGTCCCGACACGGCAGAGGTTTAGCCCCATTTTACTATTGCATTCCGGCCGGTATCTGCTATCTTGGAGGTACTGACCAAAACAGGAGAACACAATGAGCAAGTACGCAGGAACACAGACGGAGAAGAACCTGGAAGCCGCATTCGCCGGCGAGTCCCAGGCAAGGAACAAGTACACATATTTCGCATCGGTGGCAAAGAAGGAAGGCTATGAGCAGATCGCGGCCATCTTCCTCGAGACAGCCGAAAACGAGAAGGAGCACGCCAAGATGTGGTTCAAGGAGCTCGAGGGAATCGGCGATACCGCCGCCAACCTGGGTGCCGCCGCAGCCGGCGAGAACTTCGAGTGGACGGACATGTACGAAGGCTTCGCCAAGACCGCAGAGGAAGAGGGATTCAAGGCCCTTGCCGCCAAGTTCCGCATGGTCGGAGCGATCGAGAAGCACCACGAGGAGCGCTACAGGGCCCTCCTGGACAACGTCGAGGCCAAGAAGTGCTTCGAGAAGAGCGAGGTCAAGGTCTGGAAGTGCCGCAACTGCGGTCACATCGTGGTCGGAACCAAGGCTCCCGAGATGTGCCCGGTCTGCGCCCATCCGAAGGCCTATTTCGAGGTCAACGCCGAGAACTACTGATCGGACAGTGCCACGAACCGATGATGCCCGTGCCGCCTCATGGCAGCATGGGCATTTTCATATCAATGCGTTGCGTTTATTGACACTTGAGCCCCAATACAGCTAGAACTATTGCCATGACTAGGAAAGAGGCGTTCAGAAGGGGAGTGAAGGCGGGAATACCCATTGCGCTGGGCTATTTCGCCGTGTCCTTCTCCCTGGGCATAGCCGCAAGGGCCGTGGGCCTGACGGCGTTCCAGGGTTTTCTGGCCAGCCTCCTCAACAGCGCATCGGCAGGCGAGTACGCCCTGTTCTCCCTCATAGGTGCGGGTGCGTCGCTGGTGGAGTTGGTACTTGTCACGCTGGTGGCGAACGGAAGATATCTTCTGATGAGCTGCGCGCTGGGACAGAAGTTCTCCCCCGACACACCTCTGATCCACCGTTTCGGAGTGGGGTTCTACATCACCGATGAGATCTTCAGTCTCTCCGTCACGACTCCGGGCAAGCTGGATCCGTTCATCAACTACGGCGCGATCGCGGTGGCGGTCCCGGCATGGTCCGTGGGAACCGCACTGGGAGTGATAGCCGGGAACATCCTTCCGGCAAGGCTCGTAAGCGCCCTGAGCGTCGCCCTCTACGGCATGTTCATCGCATGCTTCATACCTCCGGCAAAACAGAACATCATACTCCGTTTCGTCATACCGATGTGTTTTCTGCTCAGTTATGTGGCTTCCAGGCTACCGTATGTCGGAGAATTGTCCGAAGGGACAAGGGCCGTCATCCTTACGGTGATCATCTCCACCGTCCTTGCCCTGGTCTTCCCGATCAAGGACGAGGAGGACGCACCGTCCGCGGAGGTGGCATCATGAGCGCCTATGTCTACATAATCGGAATGTGCCTCATCACGGCGGTCATAAGGATCCTCCCGCTCCTGATCCTCAGACGTCCCATACGCAACAGGTTCCTCCGCTCCTTCTTCTACTACGTGCCGTTCGTCACGCTGTCGGTCATGACGTTCCCCGCCATCGTGATGGCGACGTCCAATCCCGTCGCGGGTGTCGCGGCTCTTGTCGCCGGTATGGTCCTGGCATGGATAGGCGCGAACATGATCACCGTATCCGCGGCCTGCTGCGTGCTTGTCTTTGTCCTTGAACTCCTGATCGGCTGACCGCCTCAGCGCGACAGTATCTCCACGAGCCTTTCCAGCGGAAGCCCTATGATGTTGGAGAAGCTGCCTTCGATCGCATCGATCAGCCTGTATCCGTTCTCCTGTATCTTGTATGCTCCGGCGGCCCCCTTGCAGTCACCGGTGGAGATGTACCAACGGATGTCATCCTCTTCCAGTGGCCGGAAGAGCACTCTCGTGACATCGCACACACGGCTCACGCCGCGGCCCGGCACGTACACGCTCATGCCGGAATACACCTCGTGCCATCTTCCCGAGAACGAGCGCAGCATGGAGGCCGCATCGCCGTCATCGGCGGGCTTGCCCATCAGCTTCCCGTCTAGGGCCACCAGGGTGTCCACAGCCACGGCGGGAAGGTCCGGGTCGAACTCCGGGCTTGCCAGATAGCTGTCAATCTTCTGGGAGGAAAGGGTTGTGACGACCTTGTCCGGCTCGGTGAAGCCGCAGATCTCCCAGATGTCCTGGGGTCTTGTGACCACGGTCAGACCCGCGCTCTCCAGAAGCCTGCGGCGGTTGGGGGAGCCGGAGGCCAGCACCAGGGTGGGGCACAGCCTTCCCAGTTCCTCCATCAATTCGGATCCGACTTCAGGGCATCTGTCCATCTTTTCCTCCCGATATCCTTATTTCTTCCTTATGGCCATGAAAATGATCCTGACCGCGCCATACAGGACACCGGCGATGGGCCAGACGATCCATGCCTTGTCCCATGTGCCTTCCAATACGAACTGGAGTGTCAGGAACAGTGCGGTGGCGCAAAGCCAGTAGACGGTGCTGAAACCGCCGATCCACGGGCTCCTGCTCTTCTCGCTGCGGGTGTAGTCTCCTTCCTCAAGCAGCTTGTCGTACGACCCCATGACCGTACCGACGCTCACGAATCCGTATGTGGCCACCGATACCGTCAGCAGGATGAAGCAGACGTCCAGGATGTACGCGAAGTCCGGTGCGTCGAAGCACACGCATATGAAGAGCGGCACTACGGAGAGGATGCACAGGACCGTCGAGATCGTGTTGGTCCTGGAGTAGCGCTCGCGGAACTCCTCCTTGCGCTTCTTTACGACGCTTGTCACGCCGTATTCGGTCTCGAACGCCTCCTTCTCCAGGAACGCGAAGTCCGATGCCGCGGATGACGCCTTCATGAAACCCATGACCGCTATGGCGACGATGACCAGCAGTGAGACTATTCCGATTCCTACCGCGGCGTTCTCGCCGATCGATGCCATCGGCGACTCCGAAAGCGCGATCAGCAACAGGAATATCACGGGCGATGCCACGCAAAGCAGCGACGAGAGCGCGATCCTCGGAGCCGATGCGGCCCTTATCTCCATATATCTGGATGCCTCTTCCATGGTCACGCGGCGCAATGCGCCTTCTTCCGTCTGGATCTGCGGCTTCTCGTCCAGCTCCGTGATCTCATCCTTCAGAAGATAATCCGTGGAGACACCGAATATGGTGCTCATCCTCACTATCTTGTCCATGTCCGGCAGGCTCTGTCCGCCTTCCCACTTGGATACCGACTGTCTTGATACTCCGAGCTGCTCGGCAAGCTCTTCCTGTGACCATCCCGCCTTCTTCCTGAGGTCCGTGATTTTCTCTGCAAGAATCATTTCAAACTCCTTCTCCGCTTCTGTCCGGCGGATGTCTGAAGCCTAGCCTTCCGTGCGGTTGCCTTCTACAAATCCTGCTTGGAACTTTGTCAACCACCGGTTGCAACTGCCGTTTTCCTGCTTGTCAGAACGCTTTCAGCACACTATCTGTGCCAGAAGCGACGGTTTTCCGTCCTGGAAATACAGGCCTGTCTCCAGGGTGTTCCCGTTCTTCTTCACCGGCATGGTAAGCATGTCCCCTTCGTGTGCGGAGGTCTTGAACACCACCGTCATCTCCTTTATGTCCATCTCCCTGAGCTCCTGCACGGAGAACATGCCGATGAGCGCCCTCACGTAGGCGGCATTGTTCATATGCTGGCCCATATCGATGTCCGAAGACGTGACAGTGTATGTCCCTTTCACATCATATGTGTCGTCTGCGGGCATTATCCTTGGGAAATCCTCTATGGGGAAGCTCTCCTCGTTGAACTTCAGATCAGGAGGGAAGATCTCTGCAATGCTTGCAAGCCGGCCCTTGGCAAGGTCCATGATCGCCCACTCGGTGCGGCCTTCTGCAAGTGGACCGTCTCCGTCCAGAAGCCTGTAGCATCTGTCGGTCCTCAGGGAGAGCGGCCTCACCGGCCAGGTCTGGCCTTCGACCCTGCAGCTCATGCCCGGACGTCTGTAGAAACGGATGCGTGTCTTTACCGTGAGCCAGAAGAGATTCCTGTTCATCAGCGTAAGCTGGTCGACCCCAAGCTTTTCCGCATGCATGTTCGCCAGATCCATGAACATCCTGAAGGTCTCGTAGTACCCGAGTCTGTTGATGAAGTCCGTCTGGCTGGGCATGACCGTGATTTCCGTACTGAATTTGTTCAAGAGTTCCATGGCCCACATTCTAGGACAATTCGACGCCTCTGTCACGTGAGGGCGCGCACGTATGTCCGTGCACTTTCTTTTTCAATGAAAAAAATATTTACAAGACGTCTGCGCGGTGCTATATTTTCAATAAGAAAATAAATGAACCGCGGAGGTTACATGCAGTTCGTATACATACCTATCGGTGTTCCGACATTCGATCTTGAAGTTGCTCAGGACCAGTTCGACAAGTCCTGTGCACTAATGCGCTCCTGTTTCGGGGAAGAGGCGGTGTGCCCGGAGAAGATGCTCCTTTCCATACCCGACCTCAAGACTTTCCTCGGAAAGGTGAATCCCGACCTGATTGTTCTCCAGAACATCACGTTCGCCAACTCGGCATACTGTTCGGAAGTCGTGGCATCTTTCCCGTCTGTTCCTCTCCTCCTGTGGACACTCAGGGAGCCCGTCATCGACGGAAAGCGTCTGAGACTCAACTCGCTCACCGGAGCTTACTCGGCTGCAAACGTCATGAAGGCCCTCGGCAAGCCGGACTTCGGCTATGTCTTCGGATCCCCCGAGGATGCTGAAGTCGGAAAGACCATCAGGGCCGATGCCGCCGCTGTCAGGACACTGAAGGAACTCAGGGAATGCAAGGTCGCCGCAATCGGCACCACACCCGAAGGCTTCGGATTCGGACGCGCCCTGGATTCAGACATCCAGCGTGTTTTCGGAAGCCGCCTGGTCTCCGTGGAGCTGCGCGAGATCCTGGACAAGGCCAAGTCCTACGACATGGAGGAGTGCAGGGGATATCTGGACGGCTTCTGCGCCACATGCTGCGACTACGACCACATCCCGGAGAAGAACATGGAGGGCTATGCCCGTCTCATGAAGGCGTATTCCGATTTCTGTGAGCAGAACAACGTGAAGGTCATCGGTTCCAGATGCTGGCCCGACCTCTTCACCCAGTTCGGGACCCCGAACTGCGCCGTCCTGTCCATGCTCAACGACATGGGCATCTCCAGTGCCTGCGAAAGCGACATGTACGGCGGGATCTCGATGTTCCTCGCCTCCCGTCTTTCCGGGAAGGCCGTCTTCTTCGGAGATCCGGTCTCGATGGACGAGAAGGAGAACACCGTGACCTACTGGCACTGCGGCATGTGCGCCCCGTCCCTGGCCTCCAGACCTTCCATCGGAGTGCATCCGAACAGGAAGATCGGACCGGCGATGGATTTCGGGTGCAAGGCATGCGACGCCGTCACGGTCTTCAGGATCGGACGCGATGCCGGCGGCTCGTTCCGCGCCTTCATCGCACAGGGAAGCGCCCTGGACAAGAGCAAGCAGTTCTTCGGAGCCTCGGTCGTCGTGAGGACGGCCACAAGTGCCAGGGACCTGGTATACGGATCGGTAAAGGACGGCTGGGAGCCCCATTTCGTGGTGGCCTATGCCGACATAGCTTTTGAACTTGAAGAACTCTGCAGGATGCTCGGCATCCCGGTATGCAGGTTCTGAGGAGAACGGATATGAATGAAAAGGAACTGAAGGCCTTTGCCTCGGAGGCACGCAGGAACTGCCTCTTCTGCATCGGAAGCCTCGGTGTCGGGCACGTCGGTGGTGCCCTGTCTATCGTCGATATTCTCACCTATCTCTACAACGGTGAGATGCGCAACCTGGATCCGAAGGACCCGCGCAAGGATGACCGCGACATGCTGGTCGTTTCCAAGGGACACAGCGGACCTGCTGTCTACTCGGTGCTGGCCATGAAGGGTTATTTCCCCATGGAATGGCTGAACACCCTGAACAGGGGCGGCACGAGGCTCCCGAGCCACTGCGACCGCAACCAGACACCCGGAATCGACATGAGCACAGGATCCCTCGGACAGGGACTGTCGGCCGCCTGCGGCATTGCCTACGGCGCAAAGCTCAAGGACAAGGACCAGAGATGCTACTGCATCATCGGTGACGGAGAGACCCAGGAGGGCCAGAACTGGGAGGCCGCCATGTTTGCTGCCGCCAAGGGACTGGACAACCTGATCGCGATCACGGACTACAACAAGCTCCAGATAGACGGAACGGTCGAGGAAGTCGTCGGGATCGCCGACCTCGAGGCCAAGTGGAAGTCGTTCGGATGGGATGTCTACCGTGCTGACGGACACGACTTCAATGCTCTTGCCAAGGCATTCGACGCCGCCCACAAGGCTGACGGAAAGCCCAAGATGATCATCTGCGACACGATCAAGGGAAAGGGTTTCCCGCGTCTCGAGGGACAGGTGGGAAGCCACAACGCCAACATCACGCTGGATGAAGTGAAAGAACTGTACAACGGGGAGGTTCCGTCATGGCTGAAGTGAAGGATATGGATATCGAGCTGAGGGCAGCCTACTGCCGCACACTCATGGAACTCGCGGAGAAGGATCCCCGCGTCGTGGTTCTCGAGGCCGATCTCATGAAGGCTTCCGGAACAATGCCGTTCAAGGATGCATTCGGAAAGCGCGCGGTCGATGTCGGTGTCGCTGAAGCGGACATGGTCGGAATCGCCAGCGGACTTTCGGTCCAGGGCTTCATCCCGTTCGCAGCCACGTTCGGATGCTTTGCCGCACGCAGGGCGTTCGACCAGTTCTTCATCAGCAGCAACTACGCGAAGCTGAACGTTAAGCTGACCGGAACCGATCCCGGAGTCTCCGCAGTCTACAACGGTGGAACACACATGCCGTTCGAGGATATCGGACTCATGCGTATGATCCCGGACCTGGTGATCGCCGAGCCGAGCGATGCGGCATCGGTCTGCGGTATTGTCCGTGCCATGTACGAACACGAGGGATGTTGCTATCTCAGGCTGCACAGGAAGAAGAGCCCGGCCATCTATGGACCGGACGAGAAGTTCGAGCTCGGGAAGGGCAAGCTCCTGGCCGAGGGGAAGGACGTGACGCTGATCGGACTTGGTGCGGTGATGATGCAGCAGGTCCTGAAGGCCGCGGAAATCCTCGGTAAGGAGGGCATCCGCGCCACCGTCATCGACGCGCTGTCGGTCAAGCCGCTGGACAGGGAGCTGATCCTTTCCAAGGCACGTGAGACGGGAGTCGTGGTCACATGCGAGAACCATCAGGTGGACGGAGGTCTGGGAATCGCGGTCGCCAAGCTGCTTGCGGACGAGAACGTCGGATGCAGGATGGGCTTCATCGGTGTCCAGGACCGTTTCGGACAGGTCGGGAACCTCGACTATCTGGTCAAGGCATACAATCTCTCGGCAGACGACATCTGCGCCAAGGTCAGGTCGCTGCTCGGGAAGTGAGATAGGGAACAACAAGGAGAACAGACAATGAAGATAGCGATTGCATCAGATCTCAGCGGATATCCGATGAAGAAGGCGATAGTCGAGCACCTGAAGGAAAGAGGCGACGTCGAGGTCCTGGACTTCGGCATCCCCAACGAGAACGAGCCGCATCCCTACGTGGAGCAGGCTCCGAAAGTCTGCAAGGCGATCCAGAACGGCGAGGCGGAGAAGGGCATCCTGATCTGCGGAACCGGCCAGGGCATGGCCATCGTGGCCAACAAGCACAAGGGCATCTACGCCTGCGTGGTGGATTCCATCTTCTCCGGCGAGAGGGCCAAGATCATCAACAACGCCAACGTCATCACGCTCGGCGGATGGGTCACGGCTCCGTTCCTCGGATGTGAGATCGTGGACGCATGGCTTGCCATGAAGTTCACCCAGAAGATGGAGTTCAAGAAGGACTTCCTGACCAGGAACTTCCATATCGTCGAGGATATCGAGAAGGAGAACTTCAAATGATAAGCTCCGCGCTCAGCCCGCTGAAGGTCGTGGAGAGCAGGCACATCACCAAGGCCGTGCTCAGACGTGTCATCGGTACGGCCGGCAAGATCGCCATTGTCACCGACAATGCCCCGATCGAGTCGAAATCCAGACTTATCGCATCTTTCTCAAAGAAAGAGGCTGTCGTTTTCGACAATGTCCAGCCGAACCCCCGCACCTGCGACATCATGGAGATGTTCAACGACAAGGCTTTCTCCAAGTGCTCCGTGATAGTCGGGATCGGAGGCGGAAGCGTCCTTGACAGCGCCAAGGCCCTTGCCATGCTCAAGACCAACGGCGGTGAGCTGGACGACTATCTGGGCAATTCCCCCAAGAGGAAGATCGAGAAGCGCTGCGCCCCGCTCATCCTGCTTCCGACGACTGCCGGAACGGGCAGCGAGGTCACGAAGGTCGGCGTGTACACATCCGGCAACGGGAGGAAGTACACGCTGGGCTCGCCGCTGATGCACGCGCACAAGGCCGTCCTGGTCCAGGACTTCGTGGTGAAGGCCCCGCCTGCACTGGTGGCATCCACGGGACTGGACGCGCTGGACCACGCGCTGGAGTCCATCTGGAACAAGAACGCGAAACCCGAGACCCTGGAGCTTTCCGTCAGGGCCGCGGTCGAGGTGCTTTCCAACATACGCGCCATGTACGACGCGAGTGTCGCCATCAGGGGCGGCAAGGGCGTGGACGATTCGGACTACAACGCCGCCAAGCGCATGCTCCATGCCTCGTGCATGGCCGGCATGGCGTTCAACCTCACCGGGACGGCGGCGGGCCACGCGCTGAGCTTCGTCCTGAGCGAGACCTGGCATGTGCCGCACGGCACGGCCTGCGCCTTCACCCTCAACGGGGTGTTCGCGCTGGCTTGCACCAATGCGACAACAGTCAGGTACCTGGCCGAGGTCGCAAGGCATTTCCATCCGGAGATCTCCGATGACGACAGGCTCGTGGCCGCGCTCAGGAAGGACATAGAGGACCTCACGGTCTACCTGCATCAGCCGCAGAAGTTCTCCGATCTGGGGATCTCTATCGGACCCGATGAGATCGACACCCATTTCGCACGCTCGTTCGACGATCCCAAGATGTGGAACCAGCTTCCTGTGGCGACGAAGGAGAACATCTATCCGCTTCTGGAGGAGCTCATCTGATGGACAGGCTGTCGCTTCTGAGACAGAAGAACCCGGGCCTTGTGATACACACGGTGGATGAACCCATCTTCCGCCACTACGCAAGGCTCGTGGAGTCCCCCGTATTCGCGGAGATCGCGGCATACATAGACCGCACGACGGACATCCCTGAGCGCAACACATATGTGGCCGATGTCCCCGAGCTCCACACCAAGGAGACCGATGCCGCACTGTGCGCCTTCTACGGCGGTCTTGTCCCGCAGATCGGCTGGTGCAACGGCCCCAACTTCTCCATGAACGGAAGCGAGTACCACAAGGGACCGGAGCTAACGATCGCCATCACCGACTGCCTGATGTGGTGGATGCTTCCCGAGGATCTGGTGGATTTCGACCATGTGGATTCATCCAAGGCCGAGCTCTTCTACATCCCGCAGGGTTGCGCCTTCCTGCTCAAGCCGGAGATCCTGCACCTTGCCCCGTGCAAGGTCGACAGCCGCGGATACAAGACTGTCATCATCCTCCCCATGGGCACCAACAGGCCGCTTGACCCGGAGCTCAAGGCCGCCATCAGGGCCAACGGGGATCCGGAATCCAGGATCCTGCACATGTCCAACAAGTACATGATCACCCACAGGGACTGGCAGCCGCTGGTCAGCCAGGGTGTCCATATCGGGCTTCTGGGCGAGAACCGCAGCGTGGTTCCCCTGGATTTCCCCCTGGACTGATGCCATGTCGACCATAATCCTCTCCGGAATCGTTGTATTCTTCTCATTCACGCTCGAGGTCATCACGGGCTTCGGCGGAACAGTGACGGCGGTCTCTTTCATAACCGCACTGCTGGGAATGCACACCGGAGTGGTGATCCTGACCATCATCGCCATCATCCCGCAACTAACCGTAGTTGTGCGGGACTTCAGGAAGATCGACTGGAGGAACTACCTGGTCATAGTGGGCCTCATGTTCCCGTTCCTTTTCGTGGGACGCTCCTTCCAGTCCCTTGTCGACACTGCGGTCCTCAAGAGGATACTGGCATGCTTCGTGATCGCCATATCCGTATTCAGACTGGTCCAGCTCCGCATCCGTGCTGTACGCGCCCGTGAAGGGCAGTTTCAGGAGGAGAACACCAAAGTGAAGTGGTATTCCTACTTCGCACTTGCCGGAGCCGGTGTCATCCACGGCATGTTCTCATCCGGCGGCCCGCTCGCCATCATCTACGCATCGTCGGCAATAAAAGGCAGGGACAGCTTCCGTTCCACGATGTGCCTTCTGTGGATCACACTCAACACCGTCCTCACGGTGTCCTATGCGATCGACGGTTCCATAACGGCGGAGATGCTGAAGACCGTCCTCTACCTCGTACCGTTCCTCGCCGCCGGTATAATCGCAGGCAACCTAATAGTGAGGAAAGTGGACAACAGGGTTTTCTCGGTCGTCGTCTACGCCTGTCTGCTGGTGACAGGCGTCTTCATGCTCATCTGATCGTATTCCCGTCAGGACTCGAAGAACTCGTCCAACACCAGATCCGAGGCTCCGGCCTGGGCCATGACGTTGTCGTAGGCCATGGCGAACACGCTGGGGATCCTGTCCTGGAAGTAGTCCGTGGCGTCGGCATAGAGTTTCCCGACCCTGGATGCAAGGCTTTCCGCCACATCGACGGACGGGCTGATTATCAGGAAGGAATCCGGGGAAAGCGACCTCTGGATCGTCTTCATCCCCGAATACAGGTAGAATGCCGCCTTGTCCAGTATGGAATCGGCCTCAGGGCCACTGATGTCCCCGATCGTCTCGAACAGCACGGAATTCCTATGGTCTCCCTTCAACCGGGCATCGAGCTCCAGCATGTATGCCTGCAGGCACCCCTTGAGCCCGCAGCTGCACACCGGACCGTCGAAACTCACGGGTATGTGTCCGGCTTCGAGCGATGTTCCGTCGGCTGTCGTGTAGATGCCGTTCTCCGAGACCATGGCCCCGTTGATTCCGCCTCTGACCAGGAAGGCGAACATGGCCTTGCCCGGGTCCTTGTCGCCGTATCTGTATACGGAGGAGGCCAGGGCGCCGCAGTTGTTGTGCACCAGGACCCGGTATCCCAGCTCCTTCCCGACGGCATCGCGCAGCGGATAGTTCTCCATTCCGCGGATCCTGGAGTAGTAGACGATGCTTCCTGTGTTGACGTTGACCTTTCCGGGGGCGGCTATGCCGATTCCCGCGATCTTCTCGTCCGGCAGGCCCAGTTCCGATACGGCCTTGCGGACAAGCGTGCAGATCAGGCTCTCCACGGCCGCGGCATCCACGTTGTCGTCGAGCATCTCAAGGTGCGAGTAGATACGCTGCCGGTTGAAGTCGAACACCCCCAGCGACAGGCACGATGCCCAGAAGTCTATTCCTATTGTATATACTGCATCGGGACGGATGGTGTAGTAGACGGGGTGGCGGCCCTTGCGGGACCCTGTGTCCGCCTTGGGCGGGTCGCACTGCATGATGTAGCCGCTCTGTTCCAGGTATGTGAAGATCCTGAACACTGAAGGGGCCTTGAGGCCCAGGCGGTTGACTATGTCCGACTGGGATGCGCCGCCGCGGCTTCTGGAGGCGTATATGGACGATAATACGGCCATGATGTTCCTGTGCCTGATATCCGTCGCCCTTACCGGGTCTATTCCTGTCTGGATGCTGTCGTTCTTGGTCATGCGTCAATTGTACTACCAAAAACAGTGTTTGGCGCAAGGAATTTTTTTCTTTACAAAAATAAATAACCGTGTGATACTTTCAATAAGAAAATAAATGTTTTCGTCATCAATCTGAAAAAAAGGAGAATAGAAGATGAAAAAACTGGTTATCGCATTTCTGATGCTTGCCCTCGTCCTTTCATTCACGTTCGCACAGAGCGCCACTGAAAGCGCGGACAAGGAAATCGAACTCAAGTTCGTCACATGGTGGACAGGTGCCGATACGAAGGGACCCTATGTCGAGCAGATCGTCAATGCCTTCAACGAGGAGCATGCCGGAAAGATCCACGTGACCCTCGAGGGAACGAACGATGCCGACGGTATCTTCACACAGATCATGACACAGCTCGGTGCAGGAAACCCGCCCGATATCTTCTCCGTCAAGCCGCAGGCCGACTTCTACGGATATTATGACAGCAACCTCCTGATGGACTTCGCAGAAGACCTCAAGGGTGACTGGGGCAAGCAGTTCGCAGAGGGCATCGTCGCTTCGACAACGATCAACGGCGCAACCAAGTCCCTCCCGTACGAGATGGCCTATGTCCCCATCTGGTACAACACCGAGATCCTCAAGGCTGTTGGAATCGACAAAGTCCCCGAGACAATGGATGAGTTCTGGGCAATGTGCGAGAAGACAAAGGCTGCAGGATACTACCCGACAGCACAGATGACCGGCGGAACGAACGCATGGTTCTCGATGCTCTGGTACACATCCATCTGCGGTTCCCTCGCAGGAGCAGGTGCATTCGACAACATCAAGAACGACTGGGCAACCAACCCCGTCTATGTCGAGGCAGCAGAGATCCTCTGCAAGATGGTCAGGGAGTACACGACTCCCGATGTCATCGGTGCAACAGCAGCAGTCGCAAACAGCCACTTCAAGGGCGGCGAGACAGCAGCTTACCTCAACGGACCGTGGTGGATCACGAACCTCGATGCCGCTGCACAGGAGCACACCGAGATGGCCTTCTTCCCGGCAATCAACTACAAGGATGTCCTGATCGGTTCCGTCCAGTCCAACCTGGCCGCAGCCAACCAGAAGGATCCGGCGAAGAGAGCCGCTGTCATCGAGTTCCTCAGATACTTCACAACAGCTGAGAACGCACAGCTCGTCTCCAATGCAGGTTCCGTCCTCGCAGTCAAGTATGAGCCGCTGGCAGATGCCGCAAAGCTCAACAAGGACCTCCAGGCAAGGATCAACGAGGCTTCCGGCTTCATCCCCTACTGGGAGAACTGCATCGGAACAGCCGACGTCGTAGCAGAGTTCGGTCAGGCTCTTTCAGCCATGATCCAGGGTGCTATCACACCGGCACAGTTCGTCGCACAGATCGCAAGTGTGATGTAATAACGTCATTCCGCAAGACAGGGACCCCACGGTCCCTGTCTTGTCGTTTCCAAGGAATTGTTTATGAGCAGGAACTTAGCTGCAAGAAAATTCAACAGGAACTGGAAGGGGATACTGCTTTTCCTCCTTCCTGCACTCGTCCTATACGGACTTTTCTTCATATATCCCATAGTGACCGTGGTCTTCACCAGTTTCACCGACTGGATGAACTTCAAGTCCATGAACTTCGTGGGTTTCAAGAACTACGCCAACCTCTTCAAGAACCCCACCTTCCTGAAGGCCATCAGGAACAACTTCATCTGGGCGATGGTCCTTGCATTCGTGCAGGTTCCGGTCGCACTTTCCATGGCCCTCGTGCTTGCCCGCAAGCCCAAAGGCTGGAAACTCTTCAGAACAGTATACTTCCTTCCCACCGTCATCTCCGGTTCCGCACTGGCCATGATGTGGAAAGCAATATATAACCCGACCAACGGCGTCCTGAACGCCATCCTCGGTCTTTTCGGTGCCAACCAGGGCATCAACTGGCTGGGCGACATGGATACGGCCCTCGTAGCCGTCCTGGTCCAGCAGGTCTTCTACTTCGGATACTTCATGGTGATCATCTTCGCATCCAGACTGGGTATCGACGACACCATGTACGAGGCCGCCATGATAGACGGTGCGAACACCTGGCAGCAGGAGATACATGTCACGCTGCCCATGCTCAAGCCCGTCCTGATCACGGCCATAACGCTTGCCATGGCATACGGATTCAGGCATTTCGAGTCCACCTACCTGCTCACGGGCGGCGGACCGAACCATGTCACCGAGACCATGGGAACCTTCCTGTACACCAAGCTGTCGTCGGCCAAGTGGGCTGAGGGCAACTCGATAGGAACGACCATCATCCTTCTCGGAGGAATCATGATCAGTGTCATCCGTTCCCTCCTCAGCAGGGAACGGCCCGTAAAGGTAAGGAAAGGAGGCGCCGCATGATTGCACAGACCAAGCTTACGGTTCCGGGAGCCATCGCGAAGTTCTTCAAGTGGTTCTTCCTGATTTTCTTCCTCCTGTTCATGATCCTGCCTCTCATCTGGCTCATCATCTCGGCTTTCAAGACCAACCAGGAGTTCAACCTCAAGAGCCCGTTCTCGCTGCCTGAAACCTGGCAGTTCGTGAATTTCAAGAACGCGCTCACTATCAGCAACCTGCCCAGGATGTTCCTGCATTCGATCATCGTCGCCATCGCCACTACGGCTCTCAACCTCGTGGTCGCAGCCATGTCGGCCTTCGCCCTGTCCAGGGAGAAGTTCAGGGGCAACAACCTGATCCTCACGTTCCTCCTTTCCGGAGTCCTGATTCCCATCATCGCACTGATGGTCCCGATCATGAAGATCAACAACTTCCTCAATCTGTACGATACCCTCGGTGCCCTCATACTCACGTATACGGCCATCAACCTGCCGGTATCGATCTTCCTGATCCACGGATTCATGTCTACCATCCCCAAGGAGCTCGAGGAGAGCGCCACCATAGATGGATGCACGTTCCTCCAGCGTTTCACGAAGATAATCTTCCCGCTCACCAAGCCGGGCCTCGTGACCGCCGGAACACTGGTGTTCATCTACTGCTGGAACGAGTTCACATACGCCATGATCCTGACGATCTCGGAGAAGGCAAGGACAATCCAGCTGGGAATCAAGTATTTCCAGACCGAATTCTTCGTCGACTACACCGGCATGCTGGCCGCGATCGTCATAACCATGCTGCCGACCATAATAGTCTACACGTTCATGCATGACAGGATCATCAGCGGAATGACGGCCGGAGCCGTGAAAGGCTGATCAGGAGAAGGTGCCAAGATGGATATAACCGTTTGCGGGAGGACGTTCGCCCTCCCGGAGATCCTGGTCGGAAACGGCGGGAGCGATATAAGCATGTACAGGGGGAACTTCAAGGTCCGCGAGAAGAAGGTCCGCTGGGTCCCCCTCACGGTATCCGGGGTCCCGGGCGGCGCCGTCTACAGCGCGCGGGGAACCGAGATAAGGCTTTCCCTTACGGAGAAGGACTGTTTCCTCACCATGGAGTTCTCCCTTGTCTCCGGCTCATGGAACAGGTTCCGCCTGCGTTTCGCGGCCGAGCCTCATGAGGCTGTGTTCGGAGGAGGGGAGCAGTACTCGTTCTTCAACCTCCGGGGCCGCAGGTTCCCGATCATGACAAGGGAGCAGGGTGTCGGAAGGCGCTACAACAGGCCGCTGACGTTCCTGAGCCAGCTGCACGACAAGGCCGGCGGCGCTTACCACACCACATATTACCCGCAGCCGACCTTCGTCTCCAGCCGCAACTACTTCATACATGTCCACAGCTTCGACTACAGCGTGCTGGACTTCACGCCGCATCATTTCCACGATGTGGTCTCCTACAGCCTGCCCGGGAAGATCACGGTCGGTTTCGGAGACAGCCTGATGGATACGGCGTCGAAGGTCAGCCTGCTCCTTGGCCGCCAGGCGGTACTGCCGCAGTGGGTCCACGACGGCATGATCCTGGGAGTCCAGGGCGGCACGGACACGGTCAGACAGAAGCTGGAGAGATCTCTTTCGCACAATGTGCGTGTCTGCGGTCTCTGGGCCCAGGACTGGTCCGGCAGGATCGTCACGTCGTTCGGAAAGCGCGTGCTCTGGGACTGGAAATGGAATCCCGACATGTACCCCGGCCTGGACAGGTGGATAGGGGAGCTCAGGGACAGGAACATAGCGTTTACCATCTATATAAATCCCTATCTCATAAAGGAAAAGAGCCTATGCGACGAGGCCGTGGAGAAGGGTTATCTGGTAAAGAATCCTGCCGGTGAGGACTACTTCATCGATTTCGGCGAGTTCGACTGCGGACACGTGGACCTCACGAACCCGGAAGCCTTCTCCTGGTACAAGGAGAAGATCAAGGAGAACATGATAGCATTCGGGGCCGTGGGGTGGATGGCCGATTTCGGCGAATACCTTCCCACGGATGCCGTGGTGCACAGCGGAGTCACAGGAATGCAGGCCCACAACATGTGGCCCGGCCTATGGGCGAAGCTGAACCACGAGGCCCTCGAGGAGACGGGCAATCTGGACAAGGTGATCTTCTTCATGAGGAGCGGCAACGCCATGAGTCCGCGCTATGCCCAGAGCATCTGGGCCGGGGACCAGAATGTCGACTGGTCGCGCGACGACGGCATCAGGTCCGTCATCCCGGCTGCGCTCTCCCTTGCCTACAGCGGCCACGGGATCTCCTTCAGCGACATCGGCGGCTACACGACGGTGGCCTGGCTCAAGCGCACCAAGGAGCTTCTGCTCCGCTGGACGGAGATGAGCTGCTTCACCCCCGTCATGCGCACCCACGAGGGCAACAGGCCGGGGACCAACTGGCAGTTCGACTCTGACGACGATACGCTGGACTACATGGCCTACTGGTCGGACCTGCACTGCAGGCTGAAGGATTATATCCTCTTCTGCGAGAAGGAGAACATGGAGAAGGGCCTTGCCGTCATGAGACCGATGAACTGGTACAGTGCGGAGTCATGGGCCCTGGACTGCGTAGACCAGTACATGCTGGGACCCGACATGCTTGTCGCTCCCGTCATGAGGAAGGGCGCCAAGGGAAGGCACGTGAACCTGCCCGAAGGCCGGTGGATACACCTCTTCTCCGGAAAGGAGTACACGAAGGGCCTGCATTTCATCCCGTCCAGGGTGGAGGACAGGAGCATCCCCGTGTTCTACAGGGCGGACAGCCCGTGGGCAGGGTATTTCAGCAAGCTTGTGTAAGCATGACCCGTAACCATTCTCTCTATTTTTTAATCAAAAGGTTGTCATAAGCAACCTTTTATCTTGAATTTCAGACAAAAGGTTGTTTTGTGATTTCGTATACCGATAATAAAAAGGGACCGCCACGACATGACGGTCCCTTTTTCAGCCCAAAGGCTGCCTTATTTCTCGAACGGGAACTTGTACGGCAGGTTGTACTCGTCGCGCAGGGCGATGAACTCCTTCTGGATCGTCTCTCCGACAGGTACACCCTTGTCCTTGCGGTCCAGCCATGCCAGATGCTCCTTCTCGCCCGCGGTATAGATGCGCTCGGCACCGGGGGCCTTCGCGGAAGCCCTGAGGTCGCGGCAGATTCCGCCCGCGGTCTTCTCGAATGTGTCGAGTCCCATGAAGAACTCCGGGTTGATGACGAAGAAGAAGTGGCCCAGCCTGTACATCTGCGGCTTGCCGTCCGCATCCTTACCGTTGAGGGCCTTCATGTACGGGCCTCCGGCAAGAGCGGCGGAAAGGATCTCGACCACAGCGGTGAATCCATAGCCCTTGTAGCCTCCGGTGGCCTCTCCCAGACCTCCCAGCGGGCAGAGCGCGGCCTGGCCGGCCCTCATGTCCTTGAGGATCTTCCCGCTGTCGGTCATCGTCTCTCCCTGGCGGTTGACGACAAGGCCGGCCGGGGTGGGCTTTCCGCTTCTCTCATAGAACTCGATCTTTCCGTTCTGGATGGTCGATGTGGCGCAGTCGAAGTTGAACGGGAAGTCCTCGTCGGTGGGCATTGTGAATGTCAGCGGGTTGGTTCCCATCATGGGCTCGACACCCCAGGTGGGGGCGACAGACGGACGTGCGTTGGTTCCGGAGATTCCGATCATGCCGGCCTTCTCCGCCATCGTGGTCCAGTAGCCGGCGATGCCGAAATGGGTCGAATTGAAGATCGTTCCTCCGGCCATGCCGTACTTCCTGGCCTTCTCGATCAGCATCTCCATCATCCTGTGGGATGCGACCATGCCCATGCCGTTGTTGGCGTCCATGACGACCGTGGTGGGGGTCTCCTTGACGATATCGATCTTCGTCACGGGGAGAAGGGTACCGTTCTTGATGCGGTCCAGGTAGATGGGCTTGAAGCGGTTGCAGCCGTGGCTCTCGATTCCTCTTCTGTCCGACTCCAGAAGCACATCGGCGCAGATCTCGGCGTCCTTCCTGGGAACACCGTATTTCTCAAAAACATCGACCATGAAGTCGTTGACCATCTTCCATGGCACAAAAGGTCTTGTCTCCATAAAACAACCTCCGATTGAAATTCAGGCCTCGATTATCTCGGCCGTTATGTTGCTGTCCGACCTGAAGAACTCCGCGCCCTCCCGGTCGGTTATTATGCCGTGTATCTCGTCCGTACGCCCTATGCTGTAGTTGCTGATGACGCCTATCTTGTTGTGGGTGGCGATCACATAGGCCTTGCCGGACGTATGTCTGAGCATCATCCTGCTGACGACGCTCTCCTCATAGATGGGGGTCGTGAGTCCCGCATCCTCCGATATGCCGTCCACGCCGATGAACGACTTGTTGGCGAACATGCCCTCCAGCGGGTTGGTCGCAAGGGATCCCGAAAGGGAGCGTGACCTGCTGCGGTAGACGCCTCCCGTAAGGATTATGGTGCATTTTCCCAGGGTATCCGGCTGGTTGAAGACATCGATGTTGTTCGTGATGATGGTGATGGTCTTGCCGCTTTCCAGAAGCGCCCTGAGTACGGCGGATGCGGTCGTGCCGCTGTTGACCATGACGATGTCGTCGTCCTGCACCAGCTCGGCGGCCTTTGCGGCTATGCGCTTCTTCTCCTCGGCGAACATGGATGCCTTCTGCAGGTAATGGGGCTCCGCGTTCATGTTCCTGAGGATCGTGGCGCCGCCGTGGGTCCTCTTCAGAAGGCGGTTCTCCTCCATCTGGTCGAGGTCCCTGCGGATGGTCAGTTCGGACACACCGAACTCCTCCGCGAGCCTTGAGACCTGGACGATGCCGTTCTCGGCAAGTATGTCCGAAATCCTCTGCTGTCTTTCCATCGGAAGCATCGCCAAAACCCCCTGCAATGTGAAGTCTATTCCAACGGATGGACGGTGTCAACGAAATCTGAACGTTTTTGAATGTTTTAAGGAAAAAGTTCAAAAACTTTCCTTGACCACACGCGCGCGCGGGCGTAGAATTCACGTAGAATCCTGTCGTCTGAGTTCAAACACACATCAGACCCGATCCGGAAACCAAGGAGAACACCCATGAAATACGTAATGGCACTTGACCAGGGAACCACGAGTTCCAGATGCATCCTCTTCGACCATTCGGGCAGGATCTGCAGCGTCACGCAGAAGGAATTCACCCAGATATTCCCCAAGCCGGGCTGGGTCGAGCACGATGCCGAGGAGATCTGGGACACCACGCTGGAGGTCTCCAGATCGGCCATCCGCAAGCTTGGGATCAGCGCATCCGACATCGATTCCATCGGGATCACCAACCAGAGGGAGACGACGGTCCTCTGGGACAGGAAGACCGGAAAGGCCATCGCCAACGCCATAGTCTGGCAGTGCAGGAGGACGGCCCCGATCATCGACGGTCTTGTGAAGGCCGGCTACTCCGACATGATCCGCGAGAAGACGGGACTTGTCCCCGACGCGTATTTTTCCGGCTCCAAGATCAAATGGCTCTTGGACAACGTCCCCGGTGCCCGTGAGAAGGCGAAGAACGGAGACCTGCTGTTCGGCACCATCGAGACCTGGCTCATCTGGCGCCTGACCAACGGCAAGGTCCATGTCACCGACTACACCAACGCCAGCCGCACCATGATATTCAACATCCACACGCTCAAGTGGGACGATGACCTACTGCGCATCCTGGATATCCCGAAGAGCATCCTTCCTGAGGTCAAACCGTCCAGTTGTGTGTACGGATACTCCCATTTCGAGGCCTACGGTGCCCAGATCCCCATCGCCGGCGCGGCCGGAGACCAGCAGTGCGCGCTGTTCGGCCAGTGCTGTTTCGAAGAGGGCGACATGAAGAACACCTACGGCACCGGATGCTTCATGCTGATGAACACCGGAACCAAGCCCGTCGTTTCCAAGAACGGTCTTGTCACGACCATCGCCGTAGGCTACAAGGACCATGTGGAATACGCCCTTGAGGGCAGCGTCTTCGTTGCCGGAGCCGCCATCCAGTGGCTCAGGGACCAGATGGCGATCGTGGAGAACGCCCCGGAGTCCCAGGAATGGGCGGAGAGGGTGGACGGCACGGCCGACTGCTATGTGGTCCCGGCCTTCACCGGACTCGGAGCCCCGTACTGGAAACAGAACGCAAGGGGAATCGTTGTCGGCCTGACCAGGGGATGCAGCAGGGCCCATTTCATCAGGGCCACGCTGGAGTCCCTGGCATACCAGTCGTACGACATCGCCAAGGCCATGGAGCAGGATTCGGGCCTGAGCATCACCAGCCTGCGCGTCGACGGCGGAGCGAGCGCCAACGACTTCCTCATGCAGTTCCAGAGCGACATCCTCAATTCCGAGGTCGTCAGGCCCAAGTGCATCGAGACCACCGCGCTGGGAGCCGCCTATCTTGCCGGCCTTGCCACAGGCTACTGGAAGAGCAAGGACGATATAAAGAAGAACTGGGGCGTGGACAAGCTTTTCGAGGCCAACATCACCGAGTCCAAGCGCCACCGCCTGCTGAAAGGCTGGGACAAGGCCGTCAGAACGGCCATCTTCTGGTCGGAGAACTGATATGGACAGGAAGCTTTTCATATTCGATGTGGGAGGGGTGGTTGTGTTCCATCCCTCGTTCCTCGAGGGATTCGCAAGGCGCTACGGTCTGGACATCGGGAAGCTGCATGCCGACTGGGAAGCATACGGAAAGCCCATCATGGACGGGTTCAACGGGCCGGAGATCATGTACGCCATGTTCGCGCACAAGTACAACCTCGACCTGACCGGCGACGACGTGATGATGACCTACTACCATCCCACAGTCAACAAGCCCATGATCGATCTCATAAACGCCCTGCGCGCAAACGGGCATCGGGTCGTGTCCGGCTCCAACACCTACGCCGGGCACTGGGAGTTCTGCAAGGCCATGCCGGAGAAGCCCCTGGCATGTTTCGACAAGCTCTATGCCTCGCACGAGATCCACTACACCAAGCCCGACGAGGAGTTCTACACATACATCCTCAGGACGGAGGGCTATGAGCCGGAGCAGGCCGTGTTCACCGATGATTACGAGGAGAACATCAGGACCGCGCAGAAGCTCGGCCTGACCACGTTCCGCTATACCCGGGACAACCGGGCGCTGGAGGATTTCTTCAGGCCGTACTTCTCATAAAGGCACCACTTGGGATATCTTTGACGGTATCACAGGAGGTCCGGATGAAGACTACAGCCCTCAAGTTCGGCGGAAGCTCGCTGGCGGACAGCAACCAGTTCAGGAAGGTCGCATCGATAATAAACTCCCGCGAAGGCAGGCTCTTCGTGGTCGCATCCGCACCCGGAAAACGCAGCAAGGATGACACGAAAGTCACCGATATGCTCTATTCCTGCTATGACCTTGCGGTTTCAGGCCATGATTTCACTTCCGTCCTGGACAAGATCAAGGAGCGATATCTTTCCATCGCCGACGGCCTGGACATCTCGTCCGGCTTCGCCGGGGAGCTCGAATCCGAGTTCGCCGTCATCAGGAAGCACCTTGAGAACGGACCGCAGCGCGACTACATGGCAAGCCGGGGCGAGTACCTCAATTCCAGACTCCTTGCATTCTTCATGGGCTATCCCTTCATCGATCCCGCCACATGCGTCTTCTTCCGCGAGGACGGAACGCTTGATTCCGAGGCGACCAACAACGCGCTCGGCAAGGCGCTGGAGGGCAGGGACAGGGCGGTGGTGGCCGGCTTCTACGGCACCGGAGCCGACGGGAACATCAGGACATTCTCACGCGGAGGCTCCGACGTAACGGGCGCCATCGTCGCACGTGCGGCCAAAGCCGACGTCTACGAGAACTGGACCGATGTCTCCGGCATGCTCAGCGCCGACCCCAGGATAGTCGACAACCCCGAGCCCGTCACCGAGATCAGCTACAGGGAACTGCGCGAGCTCTCCTACATGGGCGCTTCCGTCCTCCACGAGGACGCCGTCTTCCCCGTCAGGACCGCAGGCATCCCCATCAACATCCGCAACACCAACAAGCCCGATGCCGAGGGCACCTGGATCGTCCCGCACAGGAAGAACGTCACCGACGGCAGCCATGTCGTGACAGGCATCGCAGGTAAGAAGGGCTTCAGCTCCATCCGTGTCGAGAAAGCCATGCTCAACAACGAGGTCGGATTCGCCGCAAGGCTGCTGGACATCATCGCCTCGGCAGGAGTTTCGTTCGAGCATGTACCTTCGGGAATAGACACCATGAGCGTGATAGTGGACTCCGGGGACTTCCGTGCCAAGCGCGGCGAGATACTGGAGAACGTGCGCGACAGGCTGGCTCCGGATTCCCTCATCGTTGACACGGAGATAGCCCTGATCGCCGTTGTGGGTCTGGGCATGGTCTACCGCAAGGGAGTCGCGGCCAGGCTCTTCTCCGCCCTTGCCGATGCCGAGGTCAACATCAGGATGATCGACCAGGGCTCGAGCGAGATCAACATAATCGTCGGCGTGGACGAATCGGATTACGAGAAGGCCGTCAGGGCTTTGTATCGTGCTTTCTTCAGATGATTTACGAGGGATAGACCTCGAATGAATCCACGAAGGGGAGGCTCTCCAGCACGGCGGCGTGCTCGGCGACCGTCTGCTTGTCGCTGAGGACGATGTTCGTCTTCACGGTTATCCCGTTCGTTTCGTTCCTGTTGAACGAGAAATCCCTGAGCTTGGCGCCGGCCTTCTCCAGTTCCGCGGAGAACTGCTCGATCGTCATACCGTGTTTCGTGATGTTGCTCGAGATCGTGATGATCGTCTGGAACTGTATCCTCTTGTGGTGGATCCTCAGGATGATGTTGACCAGTACCAGCAGCAGTGTCGCCGAGATCCCCAGGAAGTACATTCCGCTTCCGAAGCAGAGTCCGATTCCCACCGTTGCCCACAGGCCCGCCGCGGTCGTCAGGCCGATGATGCTCTCCTTGCGGACGAAGATGACTCCGGCACCGAGGAAACCGATCGACTGGATGACGCCTGCCGCGATCCTTCCTCCGTCGGATGTGAGCCTGACCTCCGGCATGCTGGCGATGTCCAGGAAACCGTATTTGGACACAATCATCAGGATCGCCGCGGATATTGCGACTATGACGTGGGTCCTGAGGCCCGCGTTCTTGTATCTGCGTTCCCTCTCCAGGCCTATCATGGCGCCGCAGATCGCGGAGAGGACTATCCTGAGTCCTATATCCAGGAAATCCATCGCAGTGAAGTACTTAAACATCGGGGAAAGCTCGAAGAACATGAAACAACTCCTTTTGTTCGAAGGTTTCCATGTCTTGCCGTGAAAACCTGAGGACAAGGAGAGATTATAGCACCGGGTATGGCACAAAGCAAGTTTCAATTGAAGTCATTTCCCATTTGTGCTATCCTCATTCCACGTCGCGGGGATGGTGGAACTGGCAGACACGTAGGATTTAGGTTCCTATTCGGAAGAGTGAGGGTTCAAGTCCCTTTCCCCGCAAACACGAAGACCGGACTTGTGCCGGTCTTCTGTGTTTGATGGGGATCAGTGGGACTTGAACCGGAGCGTCAGGCAAAGCCTCCTGCGGAGGGTTTGCAGCGGAGGCGGCCCGAGACGGACTACCGGTAGGCGAGGGCAAGTCCCTTTCCCCGCAAACACGAAAAAATAGAACTGCCTTTCGCAAAAAATACTATATAATACGCCTACAATGAAAGATTATGTCCGTGTAGGTTTGATAGGTTTCGGAAAACAGGGTTCCCATTATGTTCGTACATATGTCGAGAACCGCATCTTCCCGCAGTTCCGTCTGGTTGCCGTCGCCGATACCTGTCCCGGGAAACTCCAATGGATAAGGGACAACCTGGGGCCGGACATCGAGTGTTTCGACTCGGCCCAGGCCATGGTTTCCAGCGGGAAGATAGATGCCTGCATCATAACGACACCCCATCACATGCATCCTGAGCATGTGGTCATGTGTCTCCGGCACGGCATACATGTGATGTGCGACAAACCCGCCGGGGTGCATGTCCTTCAGGTGCAGGAGATGAACAGGGAAGCCGAAAGACATCCGGAGCTTGTCTTCTCCATGATGTTCAACCAGAGGACCAACTGCATTTACCGTAAACTGCGCAGCATCGTCGAAACGGAAGAATACGGGAAAGTCAGACGTATCAACTGGACCGTGAACAACTGGTACAGAAGCCGTTACTACTACGACAGCTTCGACTGGCGTGGAATCTGGGACGGCGCTTACGGCGGTACGGTCGTGGACCAGTGCACCCATCAGATCGATCTGTGGCAGTGGATCTTCGGCATGCCCGACAAGGTCACATGCCGCATGGGATTCGGGGTCCACCACGATATAGAAGTGGAGGATGAGGTCTGTGCGATCATGGAGTACAATGATGGCCGCATGGGGACATTCAATGCCTCCACATCCGTACCCGGAGGACAGAACATACTCGAAGTGAACCTGGACGGCGCCAACATAACCGTCAGGGGGAACAGCATCCTTGTCGAGAAGTTCTGTCTGACAGAACAGCAATGGCAGGAAAGCCCGCGTGGGATATATGAGAGACCTGCCGTCGAGCCAGTGGTTGAAATCCCCACGGATGGCGGCAACCTCCAGCACAAGGGAGTCCTGGAGGCCTGGATAAACAGGATCCTGGGCAAAGGCGAAGGAGCGAATGACGGGAGAGATGGTCTGGACAGCGTGATGCTGTCGAACGCCATGTATATGTCCGCCTTCACGGGAACGACCGTCGGACTGCCCCTGGACGGAAACGCCTACCTCAACGAGCTGATGAAAAGGGTATCCGTTTCGAAACGCAAGGCTCCTGTCGCGGACCCCCTCGCACCTGTCAGGGAAACTTTCCGGATAGCGGACCCGAAAAAGGTGGAAGAGTACTTCGGAATAGTGGAGCGTGTATGAATCTGAAAACAACCGTTTCACAACTTGGAAATGCCGGATCCGTCCTGGAACAGCAGATCTCGAGGTTCTCCCTCGAGCCCGGAAAACGTTATCTCTGCGAACTCCTGTTCGATGAATTGTCATCCGTTCTTGCCGCTAGGCTTGATGGAGGCACTCCGGTGACGGTCAGGGTGGGCAGAAGCACAAGGGAAGTCTCGATCAGCCTGAAGATGCATGCGGACCGCAACGTCCTGGAAGGAGGAGATGTCCGAGCCGATGATGAGAGGACGGAGATCGAGGGGATGATCCGCAATACGGTCCTTGAATCCAACGCCGACAACATCGGAACCGTATTCAATCGGAAGAAGCGGGAACTCAAGATAACCATAAGTGTCGCGCTGAAGCCCAAAAGGGACTACGAGCAGGAACTCGAGGACTTCTATTCCTACCGCAAGGGGAAAAGCCCTTCCGCCGCCGCAACCATGTTCTTCTTTGTCCGGCAGCGCATATGGAGGTTCCTTGCCGCGTTTGTCATCAAGGTCTTCCGTTCCGCTCCCATGGTCGTCATCCCGATCATCAGCGCCAACATAATTGATCTTGTTTCATCAGGTCGGATGTCCGAGCGGCTCGGGTATTTCTTCCTCAACATTGGAATCGGGGTTCTCTCCCTCCTGCTGAACGTATTGTTCTCCTACCTCGACAGCCGCTTCTACAAGGAGCTCTGCATGTCGATAGGCGAGGACCTGCGCAATGTCATGGTCAGGAAGCTCCAGCTTCTCACCATCGCATACCACAAGGAAAACAAAACAGGTGCCATCACGAACAAGATGCTCAACAATGTGGAATCCATCGAGACGGCCTTCTCCATGCTCGGGACCCAGATCTCGATAATCGCCACATACGTCACCGCTGCCGTTGTGGTCACTCTGGTCAATGCCCCGATAATGACCTTGTTCTATGTCCTGTTCATTCCGATCGCGGTCTTCCTTGCCGTTGTGTTCCGCAAGCCGATCAGGGACAAGAACAAGGAATTCAGACAGAGCATGGAAGGGGCGAACGCCGCTGTCACCGAGATGCTCGGAATGGTCGAGACCACAAGGGCACACGGCCTTCAGAAGGACGAGATCTCGAGGATGAGCCACTACATGGAGAACATCCGCCATGCCGGAATCCGGCTTGACGAAGTGAACCAGGTATTCGGCGCGATCAGCTGGGTCATCCTGCAGCTCTTCCAGTTGTTCGCCCTGGCTTTTTCCGCTTTCATCGCAGCGAAGGGAATGATCTCGATCGGCATGATCGCGCTCTTCCAGTCCTATTTCACCCAGACCGTGACCCGGATCTCCACGTTCGTCAACCTGCTCCCGCAGTGCACGAGGGGTTTCGATGCATGCCTGAGCATAGCCGAGGTCCTCTGTGCCGATTCCGATGAGCACAAGGGAACGGCGAGTCCCGAGATCTTCAGAGGTGACATCGGATTCTCGGATGTCTGTTTCCGCTATAAGGAAGACGACCCGAGGATCCTTGACGGCTTCTCGCTGCATATACCTCCCCGCCAGAGCATCGCGCTTGTCGGAGGGTCCGGTTCCGGGAAATCGACACTCGTCAATCTGATCATCGGCTTCATATTGCCGGATTCGGGCTCTGTCACAATCGACGGAGTGGACACGAAGGATATGAACCTGACCCGTCTGAGAAAGCATCTGGCGGTCGTGACCCAGGACACCGTCCTCTTCACCGGAACCCTGTACCAGAATCTTGTCTACGGTGCCCCGTATGTCACCAGGTCGAGGGTTGAGAGCACGGTACGGGAAGTGGGGCTTGGCGATTTCATGGACAGTCTTCCCGATGGTCTCGACACCTTCATCACTGAATCCGGGTCGAACCTTTCCGGAGGCCAGAGGCAGAGGATATCCATCGCCCGGGCGCTCCTCAGGGATCCGGCGATAATGATCCTGGACGAACCCACGAGTGCACTGGACAACGAGAACGAGTCCCGCATCAGGGAAATCCTCGAGAATATCCGGGGCAGATGCACCATAGTCATGATCACCCACAGGCTCGCCATGGTCAGGAATGTGGACAGGATCATAGTCCTTGAAAAAGGAGAGATCGTGGAGCAGGGCACCTACGACCATCTGATGTCGATATCAGACGGAGCCTTCGCGAAACTCAACTCCCAACCCCTGCAGAATGACTGACAGCATCTCTTTTATCTTGATCTGTGTAAACACGGATTGCGTTTTTTGGGGAAAGAATGTTGCTTTTTAAACATTTTCAAGTATAAATCCTGGAAAAATGTTGCTTTACTCCAGCCCGGCTCATGCCTGACGCTCCGCTTCGGGCCTAAAAACGAAACGGCCACCCTAAGGTGACCGTTTTTGCTTTGAGCGGACAGGGGATCGAACCCTGGACCCGCAGATTAAGAGTAGCCAATCGGCTTGTATCTCTTGAATCCTCAAAGACTTATTTTGCACTTCAGCACCGAAATAACCCTTTGTTTCTCTTGCATTTGATTGTACCGCAAAGCACTTTGGTGTGTCAGCAGAAACCAGTATGCAACACCGCGTTTTTTGCAAACTGTTGTTGGCTATTTTGTTGGCTATGGAGTAATTCAAAACAATTACCACTAGGCAATTGTGGATTGTTCTTCCTTGAGTACTTTAAGAGCTTCAAAATAATCAAACATTTCTTGCTTCACCGGCTCATTCATGCAGTCTTTACATCTTCCGGGGTTTTCCAATCAAGCGGATAATCTGAATGCGTATTGTCGCAATCCATGCATATGCAGTCAGCACCTATGAAGTTGACAGAACTTCGTCGGTTGTTCGTATACTCCGCACAGACGAAATCCCGGTCTGCCATTTTGAGAAAGTCATCCAGGCTATGAATCTCGTATTTGTGGGGATAGAGAGAGTTCTTGGGATTTCCTCTGCAGTCTGCGCCGTATAACGTGAAATCTATGGTTGTATTCTCCATTTCAGTCTTCCTTTTCCTTTGAGCCTATCCAGGCGTACAGCTGCTCTGCGTTCCATCTGCGGGATCTTCCAATCTTGATTGACGGAGGAAAGACTGCTCCTGGTGTTGTGGCGAGTCTTCTTACTGTTGTGTAGGCGAGACCGGTGATTTCGGCAACTTCTTTGGCTGTCAGCAATGTCTTCATATGCATCTCCTTTGGCTTTGTATCGAGGGTGCTTTGTTTTGCCCTCTACCAGGTAGCCGCGGGACAGATGAAAATCTGACGGTTTTTAAAACAAATTGCTACTTTCTGCAAAATAAAAAGCGGAAGCTGTTACACTTCCGCCGGATTCAGATTATGGTAAACAGGTCATAGCTCAAGACTTCTTTCGTCCAAAAGGAAGTCGTAGATATTCATTGTCATTATCCCATTGTCATCCATTGTGGGTTTGACTACATCTTTCACGATAACAATCTTCTTGAAGGAATCGTTTATACGAACCAGAGACGCAATCTCCTGTTTTCTCTTTTCTTCAGAAGGAATGCTGAAAGCGGATTGGATGTAGTATCTCCGGCTTCCGAGGTTAGCCACAAAATCGACTTCGAGCTTTCTTTTCTCGAATACACCTTCTGAGGTCTTACTTCGCTCTTCAACCATTCCAACATCAACAGAGAAACCCCTGAGCCTGAGTTCGTTGTACAGGATGTTCTCCATTATGTGGTTCTCCTCAGTTTGCCTGAAGCCGATTCTTGCATTCCGTAGTCCTACATCCTCAAAATAGTATTTCAGAGGGGATCCTATGTATCTGCGCCCCTTCACGTCATATCTGTTTGCGGAACTGACCACAAAGGCATCCTCCAGATACTCGATATACTGTCTGACTGTATTTTGGCTGATTTTTGAATGGAGAACAGACTCGAATGTTGAATGAATCCGAGAGACATTGGTCAGGGATCCGACTGAAGAAGACAGAACATTCAGCAGGTCATCAAGCTCCTGAGTCTTCTCGATTCCGTTTCTGTCAATTATGTCCTTCATGTAGACTTCAGAAAACAGATGAGTCAGATAGCTTGCCTTCTGTCCGTCCGTTGACATGGTCGACACCAGCGGCAACCCTCCATACAAGGTGTATTCGGCCCAGCCATGGTACACATCCCCTTTATATGCCTGCATGAACTCGCCGAACGACAGAGGTAACAGATGCACCTCATCACCACGGCCTCTGAATTCTGTTATCACATCCTTAGAGAGAAACCTCGAATTGCTGCCGGTAACATAGACATCGGCATTCTTATAGTGCAGAAGGGAATTGAGCACTTCCTCGAAACTCTTCAGCATCTGGATTTCATCCAGAAGAATGTAATACTCCTCATTATCATGAATCATGGATTTGATGTATTCGAGAATGGAATCGGGTTCTCTGAGAGAGGCATTCTCATGCCTATCCAGCTCGATTCTGATTATATGATCCTCAGAAACGCCGGTTTCCCTTAGCCAATCATAGAAAAGCTTGAAGAGAAGATATGATTTCCCGCACCTGCGGATACCAGTCACGACTTTAATCAGGCTGTTATGCATTCTGGTCTTCAAGGCCTCAAGGTATATGTCTCTTCGAATCTCCATCTGCACTCCATTGATTTTTTCGGGTAAACGTACCCGTTTTTTTCAATGACTATTATCTATCATATTCGAATTACAATCAACATTAATTGAATGATCTCATCATCTTCGGAATAAAAAAGCGGAAGCTGTCACACTTCCGCCGGATGCCGGTAGAGCAATCCTTCTGATAATTGAAATGTAAAAATCAACCTCTAGCTTCTCACTTTAAGGACTCCGTGGAGGGCCAGTAGCTTTTGCCCTCTATCTGATAGCCGCGAGAGAACTATAAATCTGACGGTTTGAAGAGAGAAAAAGTCATAAGTTCACAATCTGCTTTGCGACATCCATGACCGTGTTCAGATCTGAGGGGACAAGATGCAGATAATGCTTGGTCATGTCCTGGCTCTCATGGCCTACAGTCGCTCTGACCAGTTCTCCGTTCACCCCGTTGGCAACAAGTCTCGTATTGAAGAAATGCCTGAACGAATGGAACGAAAGACCTTCTTTCCGCCAGTCAATTCCGTTTGTCTCCATAACCTTATGAAGGCGCATACTGATGAACTGGAAGTCTATAGGTTTCTCTCCATTAAGGCTGAATATAAGATTGTTTGGTTTTTTAAATGTGGGTAGGTTCTTAAGCAAATCTCTGACTTCTGGGATTAAAGGGACTTCTCGTGTCTCTCCGCTTTTCGTCGATTTTCTGCCGTCATATTCGCCCCAGGCTGCGTTCACTTCTATGTAGTCATCATGCACCTGTGCCGGAGTCAAAGCACGAATCTCGCCCATCCTCATGCCCGTAGTGGCAGACAGTTTGCACGCAGCCAAAGCTATATCGTCGTCCCACTCAGAGCGGAAAATGGCTCCTATCTGTTCCACCGTGAAGCAACCGCGTCTTCCGTCTTTCTCTATGAGGCGTGCAACTTCCTGACAGGGATTGTGGGTAATCAATCTCTGCCTGACTGCGATATCGAGCATCTGCCTGAGAATGGTATATGCCTTGTTTGCCGTCTTGTTGCAGAGTTTGTACTTCTTGGGCAAATCAAGAAGCCACTTGTCTATCATGTCCGGAGTAATGGCGGAGATTGCCTTATTGCCGAATGTGGGGATTATCTTCTGATTAAGGAGAAATCTGGAACTCCTGCAATAACCTTTGGTCAATGTGCCGCCTCTCTTGATTTTGGAGTTCACAATGGGGCATGTTTCCCATATCCAGAACGGTTGGGCAAACTCCTTGAAAAGGACTTCCTTGGTCTTGAACTTGAACAGTGTTCCATCCTTGTACTTCTTCAGGACATATGCCCTTGCTTTTGCCTTGTTTGATGTTCCGGTTGAGCGGAACCATCTTTTCCCGTTCTGGTCGTAGATGTAGTAGTACCAGATTACCTTTTCTCTCTGCTTTCTGGGGAACAATACAAATCTGTCATCTTCCATAGCTTTCTCTCCTCGTTTGGGTTATTGAGTCTGAGAAGCAAAGGGAAATTCGGTACTGTTGGCTATTTCTGTTGTCTATGGTCTAAAACGGACCCTAGAAACAAAAAAATCCTTCCAGTAATTTCAGTTACCAGAAGGATTTCGTCTTTGAGCGGACAGGGGATCGAACCCTGGACCCGCAGATTAAGAGTCTGCTGCTCTACCAGCTGAGCTATCCGCCCGACGCGAGGTTATGTATAGCATTTTTTGGATTCTTGCGCAAGACCTATTCGGATAATTGTTTCTCCTATACGATAATTGCAGTCCTCGTATGCATCTTCACTTCTCGATCAGGTCTTCCATTCTGCAGCCCAAAGCCTTTGAAAGACGGAAAAGGGACTCGGCGGAGGCTTTGTTTATGTCCTTGTTCCGCTGTTCGTACATCTGGATCGAACGGAGACCGACGCCGGACATCTCCGCAAGTTCGGATTGTGAGCACCCATACTGGTTCCGTATGCGTTTGAGATTCGTTTCGGGGAAAAGTAATCGCATCCGTGATTCCGTTATCTCAACAAATTTGGAGATGTCGGCCTCATGGAGTGTAGGGAACATCCGTTTCATGTCGTCGAATGAATAGATTCCGAACAGCTCACTGTACTTTCTTCCCGAGTACCACTGGTAGTAGGCGGCCGCCCAGCCTATCCAGTATTCCTCCGAACGTTCCATCCGGGGGAGGATTTCAATCTGTTCTCTTTCTCCAAGTGCCTCGGATATTATTTCCGCCGCAATCTCGATTCCGCTTTTTCCCGCCAGACATTGGGGATCGCCGTTCTCAAGCCTTGTGCTGGTAGGGCTTGCTATGAAAATCCTGACGAACACATCCCCGGGAACTCCGTAGATGTTCACCGCATAGTCGAAGGCATCGCCCATAAGAGATTGGGCTTTACTCAGATATGTTTCCGGGTATGCGTGGATCATCATTTCTGATCCCTCCTCTCATGATATCCTGGATGTAAAGGCCGTCCGTCTCCTTCTCCAGTATTTCATAGTATTGTCTGTTTGCTTCATCATCCCGCGCCTTGCGCCTGACGAAATAGATGTCCTTGTCTGCAAGCTCGAAGCCATCGAACCGGAGGCGGGAGAAGGCGAAGGGTGATTTGAGGACTATCTGCTCTCCGAGTTTCCCCAGATGCATCGCGTTGTTCAGCTGTTCGACGGTGATGCTGTTGTTGAGAAAAGCCGCGGCGAAATCGTAGTACGAGTCATCCGCCCTGTATCCCTTTATCACATCATAGGCGTTGACATTGATTCCGAAATTCTCGATCAGATAATACTTTGCTCTTTTCGCCACAGGCACTTTGATCGAGAAGACACGGTTTTCAACCAGCAATGCCATCCAGTTCAGTACGGAGAATCCGGCGCTGTTCAGGTTCAGGATACGCAGGCCATCCGTTTCCAATGCATATCTGTTTGCAAAACCGCTTTGGACGGAGGACACGGCCCATTCCTTTGCCAGCTCAGGGTTTTCAGTGCAGTAGAATCCCTGCCCGAAATCATTGGTGTACTTGCCGGCTCCAGGCAAAGGTTCCCTGATGACCTGCACAGAGCCATGATACAGCAACAGAGTGTTTCCCATCCCTGATTCCTCCCGGGCACATGAAGATGGTTATACTATATCACCATGGTGATACAAAGTTCAAGATTATTGTCGTGTTGTGGGAATCACACTCCCATCATCTTGGCGAAGAAGGCCAGGAAGCCCTCCATGGGCCTTTTGTGCTTCGGGTATCTGCCGCTTCTGAAGTTGTCCAGTACGACCTGGTAGCGCTTCATGGCGCGGTCCACGGCATCGTCCCAGGAAAGGTACAGGTTCTCGGATGCCGTCCTGCCGATGCGGTGCATCACCTCGGGGTGCTCGATCATCTGCATCAGGCACTTGGCCAGGGACATGCAGTTCTCATCGATCAGGAGTCCGTCCTCGCCGTCGGTGACGCCTTCGCTCGCGCAGCTGTCCTTTATGAGCACGGAACCGAGCGAGCAGGCGGCAGCCTCGCGGACCACAAGCCCGTTGGTGTCGAAAGTCGACGGGAACAGGAAAAGGTCGGCACGCGAATACCATGCGGCCAGCTCCTCACGGTCGTAGACCGGACCGGCGAAGAAGCACTTGTGGTCAAGGCCGAGCTCGCTGCAGTAGGTGATGATTTCCTCCGCTTCCTGACCCTTTCCCACGAAGACCATCCTGAAATCGATGCCGCGTGAATTGAGGATCGAAAGGGCATCCAGGATTATCCTCAGGCCCTTGTACCACATCAGTCTTCCGACGAACAGGAATGTCGGGACGCCCTTGGGAAGGTCGTATGATGCGGTGGCCTTTGCAATGAGATCGGGCGATGCGATGTGCCTCTTCATGTCCACGCCGTTCTCCATCACCAGGTAGTCGCCCTTGTAGCCGAGCTTTTTCAGGCTCTCTCCGGCTCCCTTGCTGACCACCCAGAGCTCGTCGCAGGAGCTGACGCTCTCGACCAGCACCTTGATCGCGATTTCCGATATCAGATGGCTCTTGACGGCCTTCCTGATCTCGATGTCGAACTTCGTGTGGTAGGTGAGGATCATGGGGACGTTCATCGCCGCCCTGAGTTCCATGGCCATGATGTTCGATATCATGGGGCAGTGGCTGTGGAGGATGTCCACATCCTGGTTCTTTATCAGCTTCAGGGTGTCCGAATAGAACGGATTTCCCACGACATATCCGATCTTGTCCGACATGTCCATGCCGGGATATCTGATCACGGGATAGCCCAGACTGAAGTCGTCTGCCTGGGGGTTGTCGGGCGTGACCACGGTTACGCCTGCGCCTCTTTCATGGAGGACCCTTGCATAGTTGGAGACGGCATTCGCCACGCCGTCGATGATGGGAGGGAACGAGTCGTTCAGAAGGCAGATGTTGCTCATGACCCCACTATACAATTTTACTAAAGAAATGGATATAGGCCGGCAACTTGTTCAATTGCCCGAAACCATGTACGATTCTGCCGTGGGTAGGAGGAAACTCATATGGACAGAAAGAAGAGAAAAGCACTGGATTACCTGATAATACTGGCAATAGCTGTCCTTGGAGCATTCAATTACCAGATATTCGTCTTCCCGAACGATTTCGCACCGTCGGGACTGAACGGTATCCTGACCATAGTGAGGCATCTGTTCGGTATCAACTTCGGTATGATGTACCTGGTTCTCAACATCCCTCTACTGATTGTGGCAAACCATTTCCTGCACGGAAGATATGCTGTGTATACATTCTTCTACGTCCTTGTGTTCTCCGTTACCAGCATACTGCTGAGGAACGTGGACCTGTCCTTCATCACCTTTGCCGGGGAGGACTCCGGAGCCAGGATCATGGCCGCGGTTGCAGCGGGAGTGTTCAACGGACTGAACTACAGTGTCACCATCAGGCTCGGGGGAAGCACCGGCGGAATGGATATCGTCGGATCCCTGGTCAACCACAGGCATCCGGAAATCAGCCTTGTCTGGCTGCTGTTCGGAATCAATGTCGGAGTAGCCGTGGCATCGTTCTTTGCGTTCGGCATGAACTACGTGCCGGTCATCCTGTGCATAATCTACAGTTTCGTCACGTACAGGGTGGGCGATCTGGTGCTGAAGGGAGTGAAGACCGCCGCCAAGGTCGAGATAATCACATCCCAGCCGGAGGTTCTCTCCAAGGTGCTGATGGAAAAACTGCACCACGGATGCACGCTGCTCCCGGCGAGGGGTATGTATTCCAATACCGACAAGAGCCTTCTCATCTGTGTCGTGAACCGCAGGCAGATAGCGGACTTCTCCAGGATCATCAAAAAGTTCGACGACACGTTCGTGATCATGACGCCCGTGACCAGTACTTACGGGAATTTCAAACACATCAAGTGAAAAAATGAGTATATTATAGTTGAAAAAGCTTTGAGAGGTGGAACATGAAGAAAGCAACAATCATCATTCTGGCGGCCGCACTTGTCTTCACGGCCGTGTCATGCAAGTCCAGCGTCGCCAATGAAGTCATTCCGGAGGACATCTCCTCCAAGGGTTCCTACCAGAACTACGAGTACAGCCTCAAGGCTGACGGCTCCAGGCTGGAATTCATAATCGAGGGCAATCCCACGACAGGATACCAGTGGCAGTTCCTGACTCAGGACGATTCTGTGGAGCTGGTCTCCGGCGACTATGTGCCCAACGACAATCCCGGCATGATGGTCGGCGTGGGCGGAAAGTACGATTTCGTGATCGACTTCAAGGCCGACGGAGATTACAAGCTGGATTTCGCCTACATGAGGTCCTGGGATCCCAAGGACGGACTCATCGAGCTCACGATCGATGTCTCGGTCAAGAACGGTGCCATAACAGGCGCCGCCGTCGAGGAGTGACACCGGCAAGGGTGGAACCCCTGAAACACAGTGGACAGGCTTGAGCAACGCAGGAATCTGAAGAACCTCATAGTCCTGGCCGTTCCCGTGATACTGGAGGAGATTCTCACGACTCTCCTCCAGTATGTCGATACGGCCATGGTCGGCCGTCTCGGAGCGGCCGCCACATCGTCCGTGAGCCTCACCACAACGGTGAACTGGCTCATAGGAACCGGGTTCGGCTCCATAGGCGTGGCCATCGTGGCCATCATCTCCTCCGCGTACGGGGCGGGGGACACCGGCAAGATACGGCGCATGACATCGCAGATCGCGGTATACGTGCTTGCCGCAGGCCTTGCGGTTGGGGCCCTGGCGGTCGCGCTGAGCCCCGTGATCCCCGTATGGATGCAGGCCGACATTGAGATCAGGGAACCCGCATCCGTCTATTTCCGCATAATTTCCATCCCCATAGTGTTCCGCGCAGCCAACATCATGTGCGCCAGCGCGCTCAGGGCGGTCAAGGACACGAGGACCCCCATGAGGATAAACCTCGCCGCGAACATCCTGAACGTGGGGCTCAACTACCTTCTGATATATACCGCGGGCCTGGGAGTGAAGGGCGCCGCCATCGCCACGGCCGTCTCCTCCACGCTTGCCGGAAGTGCGATGTTCCTGGCCATGAGACGCAACAGGATACTGGGAGGAGGGACCGGAGGACTCCGGTTCGACAGGGCGCTGTACCGTGAGACGGTGCGAATAGGCCTGCCGGCGCTGGCGACAAGCACATCCAGCTGCCTGGGGCACATCGTCTTCGCATCCCTGGTATCGTCGATGGGAACCACCGTGTTCGCGGCGCATTCGATCGCGCTTTCGGCCGAAACGATGTTCTATCTTCCCGGTTACGGGCTCAGGAGCGCGACATCGACGCTGATCGGGATATCGGTCGGCGAGAACGACCGTGACAAGTTCAAGGTCGTGGAGAGGCAGTCCGTGATCCTGACGGTCGCCATGATGGCCGTGACGGGCCTGATGCTCTTCTTCCTGGCACAACCCATGATGAGGGTGTTCACTCCGGACGGGGAGGTCATCCGCCAGGGCACGAGGGTTCTGAAGCTCATAGCGGTATCGGAACCTCTGTTCGGCCTGATGATCGTCTCAGAGGGCATCTACCACGGTCTGGGACAGACAAGGATCCCGTTCTGGGCGTCCACCATAGGATCCTGGGCTGTCAGGATCTGCGGCACGGTGGTCTGCCTGAAGGTGCTCCACGCCACGCTTTTCGAGATCTGGATATGCATGTTCGCCGACAACGCCTTCAGGGCGCTGTTCATGGCGATCCCCCTGCTTGCGGGGCTGGATTCGAAGTATTTCGTCAAACGCAGGAACGAGCTCTCCTGACCGGGCTCCGTCCGGGCAAAAAGAAACCCGCCCGCAGGAACCTGCGGACGGGAATAAGAAACAATTCCTGTGACCTGATCAGTCGGAGTATTTCTCGCGCTTCTGATAGTGTGTATGCAGGAGCTCGTGGGCCTTGTGGCTGCCGGGCTTTCCAAGATACTCGCTGTAGAGTGTCTTGATCTCGGAGTTCTCGTGGCTCTTGCGTACCGGCTTCTCCACGTCCTCTGTGTAGAGGGCCTTGGCGCGCTCCACACGGATGTCTGTGGTCATCTTGACTTCCGATGACACGATCGGCTGTCCGCCGCCGTTGACACATCCGCCCGGGCAGGCCATGACTTCGATGAAGGCATAGTTCTTCTTGCCTGAACGCACGCTGTCGAGCAGCTCGCTGGCATTGCCTGTTCCGCTTGCAACCGCGACGCTGACATCGGTTCCGCCGACGTTGATTGTGGCTTCCTTGATGCCCTTGACTCCGCGGACCTGCTTGAATTCGACATCATCGAGCTTCTTGCCGGTGATCGTCTCGTAAGCGGTCCTGAGGGCTGCCTCCATGACTCCGCCGGTCGCACCGAAGATGACTCCGGCTCCCGAGGACTCGCCCAGCAGGCTGTCGAAGTCGCTGTCGGGGAGGTTGACGAAGTCGATGTTGGCTCTCTTGATCATCCTGGCGAGCTCGCGTGTGGTGATGACCACATCGACGTCGGCCATGCCGTCGTGACCGAGCTCGGGACGCTTGGCCTCGAACTTCTTGGCTGTACA
>JBGUMQ010000069.1:0-7226 GCA_045116915.1 Sphaerochaetaceae bacterium
AACCTGTTTGAGTGATATGGATTCGATGTTTGCCGCTTTGGAGAGCTGGCGGATCAGTTTTTCTTCTGTTTCTGTGACACGGGGAGCTGGACGATGACGATTGCGGCGAACATTATGACACAGCCAAGGAGTTCGCGTGGGCTCATGCGTTCATTGAGGATCAAAGCTCCTGCCAGCACTGCAAATACCGATTCCAGACTCATCAGTAGTGACGCTACTGTCGGATCGGTATGTTTCTGGGCAACTATCTGGAGGGTGTATCCGATGCCCCCTGATACAATGCCGCAGTATAGGATCGGGATTATCGCGGATGTGATTTTCTCCGGGTCCGGTGATTCCATGATGAAGGCGGCGATCCATGAGATGACGGCTGTTGTCGTCAGCTGGATCGCTGATATGCGTATCGGATTCCCCTTGCTGACAAAATGGTCGCAGCAGAGGATGTGTCCGCTGAAAAGTACCGCGCAGATGCAAAGCAGCGTGTCTCCATGGCCAAGGTGGAACTGCTCTGTCATGCACAGCAGATACATGCCTGCCACGCCGAGCAGCACGGCCAGCCAGACAAGCCATGTATGGTGTTTTCTGAAAAGCAGGAAACTGATGACCGGGACAATGAGTATGTACAGCGCTGTGATGAACCCGGCCTTGCCTGCCGTGGTGTATACGATCCCCATTTGCTGGAAGATGCTGCCGAATGCCAGGAAGATGCCGCAGCAGATGCCTCCGATGATCGTGTTCCTGGAGGATGCTTTTTCTTCTCCGGTATTGCCGGGCGCCGCCTTTTTCCTCCGGCAGATCGATACCATCCCTACTGCCAATGCCGCCAGGGTCATCCGGGATGCTGTGAATGTTATGGGTTCTATGCTTTCCATCCCGACACGCTGGAAAGCAAATGCCGTCCCCCATATGATCGCTACGAGGGTCAGAAGGAGACTTCCCAGTATTCTTTTCTTTTCCATAACGCACCTGCCTGATTTGTATTTGGCCTGTCTTTCCGGTAGGTGCCCACCCGGCTTGATTGAAGGCATGTCTTCCTGATCTCAAGTTCCGAAAAAGAATAGCACATAATGCATCGAATAACGAGCCTGTAGAGGTCTTTGTCCACTGGGAATCGATCAGAGCTCCATAATAGAAGCTTCTTTACAATAATCCATAATTATGTGACAATTGAGACATAAAAGAAGCATGGAGGAAACATGTCACAGATTATTCCCATCAGAGACCTCAAGGACACAAATGCCATCTCAGCCAAATGCCACGAATCGGATGAACCCATATTCGTTACCAAGAATGGCTATGGAGATATGGTGATTATGAGCATGGAAGTCTATGAAGAAAAGTTCGAGAACTCAAGGATTCTCTCTGCTTTGTCGGTTGCAGAAAAGGATATTCAATACGGGAGAGTCCGAAATGCCTTTGATGCTATAAAGGAAACAAGGGAGAAATATGGCGTTTGATGTTGTCATCACAAAAACAGCCGAGGAGGATATCAACGAAGCCATCTCATACATTGCTGTTGTATTGAGTAATCCGATTGCCGCAACAACCCTTGCAGATGACTATGTAGAGGCCATAAGCCGGATAGCCGATAATCCGTTTCTTTTTCATTATTTCAAAGACAGCGAAGGGAATAATACCCCCTATCGCCGTTGCAATATCAGAAACTTCTCCCTGTTTTTCAAAGTGGAAGGAACTACGGTCATTATCTGCAGATTCCTGTATGCGAGACGAAATCTTTTCTCTTTATCTATGGAAATCGATCGGAGCTGAACACTGGCTGTGCTGTGGGGCATCGGGCTTTGTGGGCGCGGTGCGGGTGTGGTAGTATTGGGGTGACGGCCGGGTGCTGTCGCGGGGGTCGGTATGAGGGTTTATATTGCGGCGCCGCTGTTCTCGGAGGGCGAGAGGCGGTTCAACGAGGTCATCGACGGGATTGTGCGGTCGTGCGGGCATGAGACGTTCCTGCCCCAGCGCGATGGCGGGTGTGTGGGCGATCTGCCCGAGGTCATCAGGGGCAAGACCAAGCGCAGGCATCTGTTCGATGTCGACCGCGAGCATCTGGACTGGTGCGATGCGGTCCTGTTCGTGTTCGATGGCCGGGTGCCGGACGAGGGCGCCTGCTTCGAGCTGGGCTATTGCTACGCCAAAGGGAAGCGGTGCATCGGCTTCAAATCGGACCTGAGGTCGTTCATCGACGGCCACGACAACGCGATGCTCCAGGAGGCGGTCGAGGTCGTACTGCATGACGAGGCCGAGCTGCGGGGGTTCTTCGGCTGAGTTGACAACTGCACTGGCTGTTGCGTATTATTTGAGTGTAAAACAAGGGCTACCCGTAGCGGTCAGCCTGCCTTTTACCAGTGTTTCAAAAGAAATCGCCGGTGCCTGGTAGCTTAGCGGCGATTTTTTTTGTCCTCATGGAAACTGATGAACATCAGCACAAGCTGGATGAGACCAACCGCAAGACCTGCAATCCCAACAACAACCGAGATTATTGCCAAAGGATACAGGCTATTTATTTCAGTGGCTGTGCTGTGGGGCATCGGGCTGTGTGGGGTGTTTTCACAGGTGGGAGAGCCAGGTGTCGGATTCGTCGTGGGAGTGGAAGATGGTGATGCGGCGGGTGGAGCGGTATTGGTCGATGAGTTCGCGGATACGGGGGAGCTGGTCTTTGGGGAAGTCGAGGATGTACTGGCGGAATGCGGGGTCGAATTCGCGCTCGACCCAGGGCATGTCGTCGCGCTTTGTGCCGATGCGGGATGCGGCGCCCTCGAGGCACTGGTCAAGCGGCAGATCGAAGAGGATGACGTCGGTGCACGCCTCGAACCGCATGGGCAGCGTGCGCTGGTAGTTGCCGTCGATGATCCAGTTGTCGGTACGGAGGATGGCCTGCAGCTTTTGGTCGAATTCCTCGCGGGTGACGGTTGTCCTGTCGGGGTTGTGGAAGAGCATGTCGAGGTAGTATAGTGGGAGGCCGGTCTTATCCCTGAGTTTCCGGGCGAAGGTGCTTTTGCCTGCGCCGGGGCTGCCGATGATTATTATGCGCTGCATTATTTTGCTTTCCGGGTGCTCTGCCTTTGGTGTTCTGCTTCTGGTGCTTTTTGGACTCCAGTTGAATGATATGCCGGATTCGTCGGGTTGACAACTGCGCCGGCAATTCCGCCGATTCGTAGGGATTCGTCGTACTGGTCGTACTACGCGTACTGGTAGGGTTTCCTCGTACTGCTCGTACTCCGCGTACTGGTAAGGTTTCCTCGTACTGGTCGTACTCCACGTACTCCGCGTACTCCTCGTACTCCGCGTACCTCACTATGAGGCGCCGGGCGAAAAAAAGATCCGCTCGGGGGGTTGCCTGGGCGGACCTGTGGGTTTTGTCTTATCCGGCGGGCTGCGGCGTTATTTCTTGCCGGATTTGAGGAACATCGATACCACACCGCATATCAGCGAGGCGATCGAAGAGTAGAAGATCATGTAGCCGCCGGTATCGAGGTAGTCCATGATGCCTCCGAAGCTGATGCCGTTGTTCATCCTGGTCTGCGCGATGAGCACCGAGGCGATCACGACAACGCCCTCGATTATCGGAAGCAGTGTGGAATCGGCCTTGATCATCACGAGCGATGCCACACTGAGCACCACGGCCACCACGAGGAGCCAGCCGTAAAGTGCTGTCTTGTCGTGCTTTATCAGATCGGGTCCTGTCTGGTCGCAGCAGACCGGCATGAAGAAGCCGATGATGACGAGTATCAGCAAGAGCTTGCTGACCATCCCTATGATGCGTTTTGTTCCCATGGTGTCATACCTCCTGAGACTTCCGTCTCCACCGGTGTATTCTAATCCATCGCCGCCCTCAGGACAAATGGATAATGGAGTTTTGTAAAAAAAAAGTCCGCTTCCACGTCAGTCCTTCTCCGCCTGGAAGACGGCTTTCCTCAGATTACCGAGTTCCTCTTCTGTCAAAGGAGGGTTCTCCGGATCGTCCACATACTTGGCACTGTCGATCCTTCTCTTGGATTCTTCCGACAATGGTGTCCGTCTGACTTCATCCAATGTCATGGAAACTGTAGTACTCATCTTCCTTGCTTCTGCTTTGATTATAAGCATTGACAATGCGCTTATCTTTGACGGTTGGATCAGGTCCACGTCAATACGGGTTTTCTGTTGTTCTGAACACAATCCCTCAAGTAAAGATTGATCAGTTTCTGGTATGGGATGCCTGTATCTGCTGCACTTTCCTTGAAATAAGCGATGGTGTCGTTGTCCAGCTTGATGGTGATCTGGCTTTTCAGCCTTTTTGCGTACGGGTTCCTGATTCCGTTCGAAAAATCGTAATTGTCTCTCATATCCTTGTCCTTGCCTTGTTTGAATACTGCTTTCTTTCTGATGAATTCGCCTTCCTTGCGGAGATTATCCTGATTATCTCATCATCCTTGTCTCTTGAGCAGTGGCAAACGACAAGGATCCGTAATGCAGAACTCCTGCCAAGAAGGAGAAACCTGTCTTCTTGAAACGAATGGTCGGGATCAAAAATCAGAATGGCTTCCTCATCGTAAAAAACCGTACTTGCCTCCTCAAAGGAAACGTTGTGTTTCTGTTTATTGATCTGGTTTTGTCATTATCCCACTCGAATCTCATATTTACAAAATAATTATAAAATACAGAATTGTCAATGAAAAGAAATTACGTGATTGTGGTGCAGTACGGAAAGAATGTCACCCGTTCGGGATTGGACATGGCATGATAGTTCGTTTTTTTGTGTGTCAGCGGCAAGGATGCTCTCACATGGACGCAGGAATGCTGAGATGGGCAACAAGCGCAGGAAGTGCAACAAGTGCAGGGAGTGCAACAAGAGCAAGGATGCTCAGATGGGCAGGAATGGCGCAGAAAGAGGGGCGGATGTGTGGTATCATCGGGGGTATGGGAAGGATTTATCTGGCTTACGGCAGCAATATGAACATCAAACAGATGGAAGAGAGGTGTCCGGCGGCGAGGCTGCTGGGGACGGCGGTTCTGGAGGACTGGCGGCTGATGTTCCGGCGCAGGCGGAGGCCGGTGGCGACGATCGAGCCGGAACGGGGATGCAGAGTACCTGTGGTGCTGTGGGAGATCACACCGGAGTGCGAAGAATCGCTGGATGTGTACGAGGGTTTCCCTGTGCTCTACGTGAAGAAGGATGTGCAGCTGCTGTTCGACGGGAAGCAGGTTACGGCAATGGCCTATGTCATGGCTCCGGGCCATGAACTCGGTGTGCCGCACGACGACTACTACAGGACGATTCTTGAGGGATACCGGGACAACGGGCTGGATCCGGCCCCGCTTGACGAGGCTGTCAGGTATTCAGACAGAGGTTGAGCTCCACAGGGCCGGCAATGCGTGGTTTTTCTGCGCTTTTGTCGGCTTTCTTGCACTTCTTGCTTTTCCTGCACTTCTCGGCTTTCTTGCCCTTCCCTGCTCTTCCTGCTCTTCTGGCCCTTCCTACATCTAGGGCATGTAGGGCATCTAGGGCATGTAGGGCATCTACGGCAACTGAAGCATTCAACTACAATTAAGACGATTACCGGAAGTGGAATCCTGCCGCTCCCGGGGATTGCTTTTCAATTGTTCTGCGCTGTTGTCGCCATTCTGGCCGTTCAGGGGTTCAATGCAGTTTGCTGCAGGGCGAGGGATGGCGGTCAGCGGGCTTTGGCGGCGCGGAGGAAGCCGATGAAGAGCGGATGCGGGCGGTTGGGGCGGCTCTTGAACTCGGGGTGGAACTGGACGCCGATGAAGAAGGCTTCGGAGCCGATCTCCACTGTCTCCACAAGCCTGCCGTCGGGAGAGAGGCCGGAAAGCGTCAGGCCGGCGGCCTCGAGGGCCTGGCGGAAGTCGTTGTTCAGCTCGTATCTGTGCCTGTGGCGCTCGCTGATGGAATCGGTGCCGTAAAGTTGGCGGATGACGGTGTTTTCACGCAGAAGGCAGGGATACTTTCCAAGCCTGAGGGTGCCGCCTTTGTCTATGGCATCGGTCTGGCCGGGCATGAAGTCGATGACGGGATGGGTGGTGACCGGGTTGAACTCGCGGCTGTTGGCGTCGGTGAAGCCGCATGCCGAGCGCGCGTATTCGATGACGGCGATCTGCATGCCGAGGCAGATGCCGAAGTACGGGATGTGGTGCTCGCGGGCGTAGCGGACGGCAAGGACCATGCCTTCGGTGCCGCGGTTGCCGAAGCCGCCGGGGACGATGATGCCGTCCAACGTGGAGAGCCTGTCGTCCAGCAGCGTTGCGTCGTCGGTCAGGGTCTCCGAATCGATCCAGGTGATCTCGACCTTGGCATCCAGGGCGTAACCGGCATGGTGCAGGGCCTCGACGACAGAAAGGTAGGCATCGTGCAGCTGCACGTATTTTCCGACAAGCCCTATCCTCACGCTGCGGCTCTGGCGGCGGATGCGGGCCACAAGGTCCTTCCATTCGGCAAGGTCGGGCTCCCCTGCCCTGAGGCCCAGCTCGCGGCAGACTATGTTGGCAAGGCCGGCCTTCTCCAGCATCAGCGGAGCCTCGTAGAGAATTGAGAGAGTACGGTTCTCTATGACGCAGTCCGATTTGACATTGCAGAAGAGCGCGACCTTGCCGAAGATGCTCTTGTCTCGGATCCTCTCGTCGCTGCGCAACACTATGATGTCGGGCGATATGCCCATGCCCTGCAGCTCCTTGACGCTGTGCTGGGTGGGCTTGGTCTTGTGCTCGCCGCTTGCCTTGAGGTACGGCAGAAGAGTCACGTGGACGTAGAGCACGTTGTCGCGGCCGACCTCCGAGCCCACCTGCCTGATGGCCTCGATGAAGGGCTGGCTTTCGATATCGCCTATGGTTCCGCCGATTTCGGTGATCACCACATCGGCATCGGTCTCCTTGCCCACGCGGTAAATGAAACGCTTGATCTCATCGGTGATGTGCGGGATGGTCTGCACCGTGCTGCCCAGATAGCCGCCCTGGCGCTCCCGCTGAATGACGTTGGAATAGACCTTTCCTGTGGTCAGGTTGGAGTACTTGTTCAGATCTTCGTCGATGAAGCGCTCGTAGTGGCCCAGGTCCAGGTCGGTCTCCGCGCCGTCCTCGGTAACGTAGACCTCTCCGTGCTGGTAGGGGCTCATGGTGCCGGGATCCACGTTGATGTACGGGTCCAGTTTCTGGGCCGCCACCTTCAGCCCCCGGGCCTTCAGCAGACGTCCCAGAGACGCGGCGGTGATGCCCTTGCC
>JBGUMQ010000070.1:0-6261 GCA_045116915.1 Sphaerochaetaceae bacterium
CATACAGCTGGGAACAGGGGATTACCTGGAGAACTTCGGCCATATCAGGACCATGGTCACCGCCCTGGTTGAGAAGACAAAGCCCGACCTCATCACCGTGACAGGCGACCTGTCATACGGGTGCGGTACGGCCATCTACGGCATATGCTCGTTCATAGACGGCTTCGGCATACCCTGGGCGCCTGTGTACGGCAACCATGATTTCGAGAATTCCGGGATGTCCCCGGACACGCTTGCGCTGGTTCTGTCCAACTACAGGAACTGCCTCTTCAGAAACGGACCTTCGTGTCTTTCCGTGGATCCGACGTACGGTGTGGAGGCCAGGGGCAACTATGTCGTGGACATCGTGGAAAAACAGAACGATGGCTTCTCTGTCGTCAAATCGCTTGTTTTCCTCAACTCCGGCACACAGGGGATCACCGGACTGCAGATGGAGTGGTACCGCGACTGCATGGAAAGCGCCGCGTCCTACGCAAAGGAAGGAGATGTTTCCTCTGCTGTCTTCATGCACATCCCCATTCCCGAATACCGCGATGCGGCCATGGCAGCATACCGCGACTGGAACGCAAGTCTGATCGAAAGCTATACACAAGAAGCATGGAACGATGGCTACAAGGATTCCTTCGGTGCATGGCATGAGGGTGTGAGCAGCGCATCCACCCCTTACGGTTTCGCCGACATTCTCAGGGAAGCGGGCAACGACCTTGTAGTCTGCGGACACGACCATATGAATTGCTTCTGCATCGGATACGACGGGATGACATACCTGTTCACCCTCAAGACCGGCCCCGGATGCTATTACGAGGAAGGCATGGAAGGCGGAACGGAGATAGCGGTCGACAGCTCAGGCACGGCCACGGTAAGACATTGTTTCTTCTACGAAGGGCACGGCTGCTACTACACTCCGCAGGAGTTCCCGCCGCAATCGCAGCAATTCAATTGATGGCGAACGACATCCCCACACGGCAACCTGTCAGCACTGAAGCATAGTTGACATCGGGAATCCTCACCAGCGGCTTCTCGAACCCCGGCACATACAGGAAATCCAGCAGCGAGAATCCGCCTGCGATGAACATTCCCGTCTTCGGCCCCAACGGGAAACCGACCTTCACAGTAGGTCTCAGCACGGCCTCGAAGCTCCTGACCGGCGTCTCCGACCCCATCATCAGGTCCACTCCCGCGTAGAGGCGCACCCCTTCATCCCCGGCGATCCTGAAATACGAGTAGACATCCGCCCCGATGAAATACAGGATCCCCAGCCTGAACCCTTCCCAGAACGTGAACGTCTCGTACATCTCGCCCACAATGCCCTGTCCCACACAGTAGACCGGGAACGTGGAAGCCAGGTCCACCCCGAACTGCCACCTCCCGCAGTCGACGGAAACACCCGGCCCCGAAAGCATCCCGATGCTCACATTCAGGTCGATGCCCTCCAGCCCCGTTGCCGCGACCGGCAGGCAGACTGCAGATATGATGAGGATTACGATAGCAACTCTCCGTGTGGTGCCCATATATCCCATGATAGCATCTTTTCCTTATTGATGCAGGTACGAGGAGTACGAGCAGTACGAGCAATCCCTACCAGTACGAGGAAACCTTACGAAATGACGCGGAGAAGGGCCATTCAAACCCCCATCATGCCGAATCAAACAGAAAAGGACACCCGATCGGATGTCCTTTCTGTTTACACGGCGTAGGGTTTGAACCTACGACCTCCACCACGTCAAGGTGGCACTCTCCCGCTGAGTTAGCCGTGCATTGCATTACCATTATGCACGATTTGGGAAATCTGTCTAGAGGGCAGAACGAATTTTGATATCAATAGGTTCCGGCACTCTCTCCGGAAGCGGGGTGACCCTTGTTGAAAAGAGGATAATAACTTATTATTTCGGTTGATTATGGTGAAAGAAAAGAACAACCGCAAAAGCGAAAAGGTCCAGAGGGCCTACATATATCTCGTGAAGACTCCCAGCAGCAACGACCTCACCGTCTGCGCCAGCGAGAGCGTATTCTATCCCGGAACCTATGTCGTCTCGCCCACAAGATACGGGCTGGACATGGGAGTGGTCGTCGGCTCGGCTGCCGGACTGGTCCAGCAGTCATCGTACAGGCCCGGATGCAGGGAATGCCGCGGTGCATGCCATTTCGGACCCTCGCGCTGTCCCAGGGAAGATGAGGAGCTGGTCGCATCCGGGGAGATGCAGGGCAACGACGCCGTCGCGGACATCGACGGGCAGAGGATCGGCCTCGGTCCCGTTCCCGCATTCGAGTTCGTCAGGACTCCGGGACCCGAGATTCCCGCGGAGGAATCCGTGCCCGACGAGACCGGACTCTGGGATACCGCATACAGGGAGCCCGAGATGGTGGAGGTCGACGGCGACGTCGAATGGATAGCGCACATGGCTACCCCCGATGAGCTTGCAAGGTATTCGGAGAACAAGGCCGGGGAAAAAGAGGCCGTCAGGATATGCAAGGAGAAGATCGCCAAGCACAACCTGGACATGAAGCTCGTCGCGGCGCATTTCCTGCTGAGCGAGCCCAAGGTGCTGTTCTTCTTCACCGCCGAGGACAGGGTCGACTTCAGGGACCTGGTCAAGGACCTCGTCTCCGTGTTCAGGATGAGGATAGAGCTCAGGCAGATCGGAGTGCGCGACGAGTCCAGGGTGCTCGGAGGACTCGCGGTGTGCGGAAGGGATTTCTGCTGCCACTGCGTCTCCGACAAGCTCAAGCCGGTCACCATCAAGATGGCCAAGGAGCAGAACCTGTCGCTGAACTCCATGAAGATATCAGGTCCGTGCGGACGCCTCCTGTGCTGTCTGAGCTACGAGTACGATTTCTACCTGGAGGAGAAGCAGGCATATCCCGCCGAGGGAAGCAGGATCAGGATCGGAGGCGACCTCTTCAAGGTCACCGAGGTGAACATCCTGTCGCACAAGATGACGGTCTCCGGTCCGGATTCGCAGCAGTACCAGATTCCCAGGGACGAGCTTTCGTACAACTACGACAAGGCCAGATGGGAGGTCTCGCAGCAGTTCCAGGAGGAGCTGCTGTCCAACTGACCGGACGGCAGACAGGGAAAACATAAAACAAACATAAAACGTTGTATTGACCAGTTTTAACGTCTGTGATATGTTTTGTAGACGTCGCGGTTTTCCGCCGACACCACTTTTTGAAATAATTATTTTATCTTGCTAAAGATATTTGGAGGGTACAGTGAATCGTTCCGCAGATAAGAGAGATCGTGAGAATAAGGCCAGAAGGCTCAGAAACCGCCAGACCAAGAGCGAGTTCCGCACAGCAATCAAGGCTTTTGACGCAGCTGTTGAGGCCGGAGACAAGGCCGCGGCAGAGAAGAACATGAAGCTTGCCGCAAAGCTCATGGATTCCGCAGTCAACAAAGGCACAATCCATCACAACACAGCTGACAGGAAGAAGTCCAGAATGAACCTCAAGTTCAACAAGATGGCTTGAGTTGAAGAACCGAAGACAGATATTTGAGGTAATGACATGGAAAAGACAAAACTTACCAAAGCCGTTATTATCGAGCATCTCCATGAAAAGCTCGGAATCAACAGAAACGACATCCACGAGATAGTCGACGAGTTCTTCGAGGAAGTCAAGGACGGACTCAAGGATGAGAAGATCATCGAGCTCCGCGGTTTCGGAACATTCGAGGTCAGGACACGCAAGGGCAGAGAGAAGGCCCGCAACCCCAAGACAGGCGAGCTTGTCGCTGTCGACACACACGGTGTGGCTGTCTTCCGCCCCGGTAAGGAACTGAAGGACCTCGTCTGGGATCTCCGCCAGGAAGGCTGAAAAAAAACCATAACAATATGGAAAAGATACTGAGCGTGAACGACAAGGTTCTGCGCAGGCGCAACCTCAAGACGGTCTGTTTTGAGGTTGCACTTTTGTTGCTGGCCGCATTGATACTCTCATTGGCTCATCCGAGCTTCCTTTCCAAGAAGGGGTTCGGCTTCCTTGCGTTCATCGCCCTGATCCCCGTGTTCGCCGTCATCAGGAACACATCCTGGAAACTCGTGTGGGTCTACGGTTTCCTGTTCGGATTCGTATACTACAGCATATTCAACTACTGGCTCACCAGTTTCCATCCGTTCGCCATCCTCATAGTCACCATCATAAAAGGTGCCGAGATGATACTCCTGTTCCTGGCCCTGAAGGCCGCGGACAGATGGACGGGAGACCTGCTCAAGGGCCGTCTGGTGCACGTGTTCCAGGCCATCATCTGGGTCGCGTACGCATACATCTCGCAGGGCTGGTTCGCCGGCTATCCGTACGGAACCATAGCCTACGCGCTCTACGACTACAACATACTCATACAGATAGCCGACCTGTTCGGGATCTGGGGCATCACCTTCATGCTCGTCCTTCCCCAGGCATTCCTGGGCAACTGGGTCTGCGACCACTACAGCAAGACGAAGACGGAGCATTCCGAAGGTCTGTGGAAGCACATCCTGTTCCACAAGGTCACCATGGCCATCTTCGCAGTGCTCCTGATCGCCCAGATCGTCTACGGCATCATCACATACACGAAGTGGAAGAACGCGGAGGAGGACACATCCTTCACCGTCGCCACGATCCAGCACAACGCCGATTCCTGGAAGGGCGGATACGACACATACAAACGAAACTTCATCAATCTGGAGAAGATGAGCCTGGAGGCCATGCTCAGGAACCCCGACCTGATCGTCTGGTCCGAGACGGCGTTCGTCCCGTCCGTGAACTGGTACACCACATACCCGTACGAGGGCGATGACGAGGGCGATACCTTCGAGTACCTCAGGAAGATCCAGGCGCTGGTCGACGAGTTCGTGACATTCGGAACAGAACTCGGCATCCCGCTCCTCACGGGCAACCCGTCCAGCGTCATCAAGGACGAGACCCTGCCTCCGTACGACGAGGAAGGCAACTGGAACAAGCTGGACTACAACTCCGTCATCCTGTTCGACGACGGAACTATCAAGCAGACATACCTCAAGCAGCATCTTGTCCCGTTCACCGAGCATTTCCCGTACGAGAAGCAGATGCCGTGGCTCTACAACCTGCTCAAGGCCAACGACTACCACTGGTGGGAGAAGGGGACCGAGTCCGTCGTGTTCGAGACCTCCAACGGAATCACATTCTCGACCCCGATCTGCTACGAGGACGTGTTCGGGGACATCTGCGCGGATTTCGTCTCCAGCGGCGCCGACCTGATCATCAACATGACCAACGACTCGTGGTCCGGTTCCGAGGCCGCCGAGCGCCAGCATGCAGTCATGGCCGTCTTCAGGTGCATCGAGAACAGGAAGACCATGCTCAGGAGCACAAACAGCGGCCTGACCTGCCTCATCACACCCGACGGGACCATCCAGGGCGAGATGGAGCCGTTCAAGATGTACTACAAGCTCTGGGAAGTGCCCGTGTACAGCACAAGCACATACGGAACCACCCTCTACACAAGGACAGTGGACATCAGCGCGCGCATCTGCGTGTGGCTTTCCTACGCCATCCTCGCACTCGGCCTTGTCCTTGTGGTCCTCAGGACGGCGAAGGCCGGCGGTTTCAGGAAAAACCGCGGCGATTCACACGACGGGCGCTAATAATTGACATCGAATCGAGTTAAGTATAGAATCCAACTGTCTGTTAAAAATCCCTTAGATTCTTTTCAATAACAACCAATCAGGCCCTTTCCGGGCTTATTCGGAGCAATCATCAATGGATAATGAGAACAACACCGCGGTCGAGGAGACCGCACGCAAGAAACTTGTGCTCAAGCGCAAACCCGTCGTCAGGAAAACACCCAGGACAACAGAACCCTCACAGGCAGAGCCCGCCAATACCGTGACCGCCCAGGCGGAAAACGTGAAACCGGAGCCGGTCGTGCAGGAGCAGGCGGAGAAGGCTCCCGCAGAGGAGAAGGCCGCCGCCGATACCGGCGTCCAGAAGAAGCGCAGGGGAAGACCCCCCAAGCAGAAGGCCAGGGACGGCGCACAGCAGCCCGAGCTCCCTGTGAATCCCGAAAACCAGTCGGACGGCGCACAGGCTCCCGCACAGACGGAACCCGCACAGGCGGAAACCACACAGCCGGAAGCCGCGCAGCAGGCACAGAAGCCTGTGCAGGACAATCCCTCCGAAGGCCGCAGGGAAGATGCCTCCGAGGAGCGCGAGCAGAAGCGTTTCGGGAACAGGAACCAGCACAACAACAATAACAACAATAACAACAATAACAACAACCAGAAGAACAAGAACAAGTTCAAC
>JBGUMQ010000071.1:0-16799 GCA_045116915.1 Sphaerochaetaceae bacterium
TCTGTACTTCCCCCTCCGTCATTCCGGCACGCTGCATGATGGACGAAAGGAACTCCGCCGTGAAACTTTTCTCATCGGTGTTCTTGAAGTAACCGATGGCCTCCATGTCGGCTATGCAGGATGAAACCGCGGCATCGACCCTGCTGGAGGGCACCGTGTTGGTCTGTCCTGCGTACGGGCGCAACCTCTGGAAAAGGCTGTAGCAGATGATCTGGACCGCCTGCGAGAGGTTAAGCGACGGGAACTTGTCGCTTGTGGGGATCGTCACCACCATGGAGCAGGCCCGCACCTGGTCGTCCGACAGTCCGTTGGACTCGCATCCGAAAACCACCGAGACCTTGCCCTCTCCCATGCCGTTTATGTGCTGTGCAAGCTCCTCCGGGCTGACGCGGCTGGTCTTTCGTCCCTTGCCGGTCCTGCGGGTGGCGGCGACTGACAGGATGCTGTCGGATACGGCGTCCCTGAGGTCTGTGAACTCGCGTCTGTTCTCGTAGATGTCGTAGGCATGAAGGGCCAGCGTGCGCACGCGCTCATCGTCGTAGATCCTGTCGGTGACGAGGGTCAGACGGGTAAGGCCCATGGTCTTCATGGCACGGCAGACGCTGCCTATGTTGGCACCGTCCTGAGTGTCGCAGAGGATGATCTCTATGCGGTCCAGATTGCCGGAATTGTCCATGCGCCCATTCTATGTCATATTGCGGCTTTTGCCAACGTGGATTATCATTATGCACATGTATATGAACGAGAAAACCGACAAGAACCTGAGGACCATAAGGACCATACTGGCAGTGATGCTCGTCATCATCGTGCTGGCCGTGTGCAAGATATCCGGACCGGTGTCCATAAGGATACTGATGTCCTTCTTCATCTTCCTCCTGGTCCTCCCGCTGGTGACGGCCCTGGAGAAGGCCAAGTTCCCCAGCTGGCTGGCCACCATAATCGCCGTGCTGGTGATAATCGTGGTCGTGCTGTTCTTCGTCTGGTTCGGATTCTTCAGCGTCGACATGCTCATCCAGAAGGTCCCGGCCTACGCTGCCAGGATCAACGACATCGACGGACTGCTGAAGAACATGTCCAGCCGCTGGGTCCAGATCCCCGACGACGTGTCGTTCTTCTCGTTCCTCAAGATAGACTGGGTCGGCAACATCATAATGCCCACGCTCAGGTCCGTTTCAAGCTCGGCCATCGGGGTGCTCAGCAGCGTCCTGATCATAATCCTCATGACGGTGTTCCTCCTGGGCGAGCGCCACGTGATAATCTCCAAGCTGATGAGCTTCATCTCCGACAGCGAGGAGGACAAGGTCTCCATCATCTGGGACAGGATCACGCGCCAGGTATCCAGATACATCTCCATCAAGGTCTTCATAAGCATCGTGACCGGCGGTCTGTTCTATGTGATCGCCGTCATAGTGAAGCTCGATTTCGCACTCCTGTGGGGTGTCATGGCCGTCGTGCTCAACTTCATCCCCACAATCGGAAGCATCCTCATCACGGCCCTGATGATCCTGATGTCCATAATCCAGTTCGCGCCGTCGTTCGGCCCCATCATCTTCGTGGCCGTCGGAACCATCATGACACAGAACATCATCGGCAACTTCCTGGACCCCAGGCTGTCCGGCAACTCGCTCAACCTCAGCCCGTTCATCATCCTCGCGGCCCTGGGCATCTTCGGATACGTGTGGGGCGTCGTGGGCATGTTCCTTGCCGTCCCGCTCCTCAGCGTCGTCCAGATCATCTGCGCGAACATCGAGCCGGCCCGCCCGATCGCCATCCTGATCAGCTCCGGCAGGTCGTTCCGCAAGAACCAGAAGGAGCGCAAGGAACGCAAGCAACGTTCCGGGAAGAAGAACGCGACCGGCGCCTACGACGACTACCTGTTCCCCGACATGCAGTGACCCGGCCGGGAGCATCCGGCTGCATCATCTCCGCAGGCCTCCATACTTGCACGTTAAAATGAAAATAAACCGGTTTTTACTCTTGACGGCAGGTGTTTTCGGTTGCATATTACATGTGCGCCTTGGCGCTCGATCATAAGTTAACGCGGAAGTGGTCGTATGGATTATGAGATGACACCCTTTGAGAAAGAGATGGAGCAGAACCTGCTCGAGATGCGTGACAATCTTCAGGCGAAGATTTCAAAATCCGACACCGATTTCAGGAATCTGGTCGGATCGGCCGGCCCGGGGGACAGCGTGGACATCGCAAGCGATGACCTGGCCTCCAAGAAGATGGAGGCCATCGGACGCATAGATGCGGGAAAGCTCAACTCGATAAACCAGGCTCTCGTAAGGATCAGGAACGGGAAGTACGGTGTATGCGCCCTCTGCGGCAAGAAGATACCGGAGGACAGGCTGCGCGCCATCCCGTACGCGCTTCTGTGCATGCCGTGCAAGAGGAAGTCGGAGAACTGAATTCTCAACAACCGAAATAGGATTTCTCATCGCCGACGGTGGTCGGCTCGTCGTGTCCCGGGTATACCGTCGTCTGCGGGTCCAGGTGGAGCAGCCGTCTGAGCGACTGCATGATCTGCGCCTCGGAACCTCCGAGGTCCGTCCTTCCGTATGAATGTCTGAAAAGGGTGTCGCCCGAGAAAAGGATCCTGTCCTTCCCGCTGTAGAGGCAGATGGAACCATCGGTATGGCCCGGTGTGTGCATGACGGTGAACGGACCTATCGTGTCGCCGTCCTTCAGAAGGATAGTGGGGACAGGAAGTCCTTCGATGGCCTCACCGAGTCCCGAACGGTCGAAAAAAGAACCCAGAGCACTTCTGGCTATGCCTTCTATGTGCTCCGGGTCCGTGTCCTCATGGTCTCCGGCTGCGATTTCAGCCTCGGGGAAGAGAGCGTGCAGTGCCTTCAGGGCACCGATGTGGTCGAAATGGAAATGGGTGAGGATGATGTGCGTGGGGCTCCTGTCCAGCGCGCCTGCTATGAACTGCGCGTCGTCGCCCGGGTCGATGACCGCCGAGAACGGCGTCTCTCCCGTCAGGTCCTCCACGATGTAGCAGTTGGTCTGTATCAGACCGACCCTCACGCATCTCACCGTCATCTACTGCTGCTCTTCCTTTTCCTTGCTGAAGTTCATCTTGACCTTGCGTCCCTTGTAGGTCTGTCCGGATACCGCCTCTATGACGCCTTCCGTCCTGTCCTTGCGGATGTAGACGAAGGAATAGTTCTGCTTGTAGGCGACCGAGACGATGTCCTCGGGGGAAAGTCCCGATTTCTCACAGATGAAATCGACCATTTCGTGCGCGCTTCCCTTGCTGATCTTTCCGATGTTGATGTAGAAGGAAGTCGCATTCTCCAATGCCGGCTTGCCCTGGGGCTTTCTGCCCTGCTGGGCCGGCTTTGCCGTCGTATTGCCGTTTCTTGTCACGTAAAGGTATGCCAGAAGGTATCCGCGCATCATGAGGGGGACGTTCTTCTTCATGAGTTTCTTCATCTCCTCAAGCTCGTGCGGGTTGTTGTAGAGCTTCATCTCCTCCACAAGTTCCCTTATCTTCCGGCCTTTGTCCGTATCGTTGATGGTTTCGGCCATTGTATTCTCTCCTGTTGGGATTGTCTGTGGGCGCAGTATACAACTTTTCAGAAGTTTATACAGTCGTTTTGCAGACGGTTTTGCAAGTATATGTTAATATTGCTTTGTATATGGCCAACCTCAATCTTGAGATCGACAATCAGAAACGGGACATCGAACGTTCCCGGACGGAGCTCTCACAGATGTACCTCGAGCTGGGCGAGGTCGCCGCGTCGTGGCATGACGCCATCAACTACGCCCCCAGCGGGGAGGCCTACGCGAAGCTGGTCGCCATCGCATCCGAGAAGGAGGACGTGGACCGCCGCATAGACGCGCTCAAGACCGCTGTGAGCGAGATGTCCGCCGGCGACAGGCGCATCGAGCAGACCAAGCTCTCCATGAAGGAGCTGGACAAACGGTTCTCCGTGCTCATCTCGTCGCTCGGTGCCGTGGCCATAGAGGCCGACTCGGCCGGAAAGCTCCCCCAGAGGCTCGCCAAATGCCTGCAGCCGATGCGCGACTACGAGCATCTTTTGGCCGACCTGAACGCAAAGTACGAGAAATACCGCACGAAGGGTCCGGCGATCATGGCCGGGGTGTACGCGAAGAAGATCGAGAAGGCACGCGGCGAGGTCGATGCCGTATTCGGTGAGACAGGCCGGCGCATATACAACTCGGGCGATTTCCGCGAGGTCCCGGGCCACCGTGCCAAGGCCATCCTCGACGAGATGGAGGAGATCCGCGCCGCCCGCAAGAGCTACAAGAACGATATCCGGGACCACAGGAACATGATAGACGAGGCCCACGGCTCCCTGGTGAGCATGGGGGCGTACGGCGAGGAGAACCGCAGGCTCAGGGAACTGCAGTCCACATCGGTCTCGCTGGCCGACAAGCTATCGGAGGTCTACACCGAGTACGGGGAGAAGCTTTCCGAAGGCATCCCGTACTGGATGGACGACCAGGCCCCGGACGAGCTGAAAAGCTGCTGCACCCGCATCATCCGCCAGACGGAGAAGATCGCGTTGCAGAACCTGAACCTGGACCATCTGGTCATAGAGAAGGACATCGGCATCCACAACCTCCAGCTGTCGAGGTATTCGGAGCAGATGAACCATCTCAACAGCCAGATCCAGGCCATAGAGAACCAGAAGGCCGAACTCCAGCAGAAGGTGGATGCCGAACTCAAGGCGATCTCCGAGCTGAAGATGAGGCAGAGCGGCATATCCGAGAAGATGATGAGAGGAGTCTGAATGGACAGCTTTATCAATTTCCTAGACCAATACGGTTTCCCGGTGCTGACGGTGATCGTGACGGCCCTGCTGGGACGTCTGATCATACGCCACATCATCAAGCAGCTGAAGGTGCTTCTTGTCGCCAGCAGCATGGACAACTCGCTGGTGAACTTCGTCCTGACTCTGGTGAAGTTCATCCTGCTGTTGGGACTCGTCCTGCTGTGCCTGAGCCTGCTGAAGATCCCGGTGACGGGAATCGTCTCGGCAATCACGGCAGGAACGCTGGCCATAGGCCTCGCGCTGAAGGACATCCTCAGCAGCGTCGCCAACGGCATCATGCTCGTGATCAACTGCCCGTTCAGGCAGGGCGATTACGTCGAGATCGGCTCCGTTTCCGGATCGGTGAAGGAGCTCAAGCTCCTGCATACGGTGCTGACCACACCCGACAACAGGCAGGTGATGATCCCCAACTCGCAGGTGTTCACGACATCCATCATGAACTACTCAGTCAACAAGACCAGGAGGATGGACCTCCAGGTCGATGTCGACTACGCGGAGGACCCGGAGCGCGTCAAGGCCATCCTGCTCGAGGTCGCCACTGCCCATCCCATGGTGCTGAAGGACCCCGCGCCGATCTGCCACTACAACTTCTCCAAGGAGTCCTCGATCAACTTCTTCGTAAGGGTCTGGGTGCAGAGCACCAACTACTGGACACTGACATGGGACCTCAATGAGCAGATGACGAGGACCCTGATGGAAAGGGGAGTTCAGATCCCGTTCCCGCAGGTCACGGTAAGCTACAGGAAGGAGGACGATAAATGAACACGCTTCACAGGATTCTTCTATCGGAGGGTTTCATCGGTTTCGCCTTCATCTCGTTCATCATGCTGGTCCTCTATTTCGCCGCAAGGCTGATCTCCGCCCGCACGGGTGTCAACGACCTCCTGAAGACGGCCGACAGGCGCATAGCAACCCTCAGGCGCGTCGTCAGGAAGGTCAGGGTGCTGTGCACGGAGCCTTCCGCGGAGAAAGATGTCGCCAAGGACATAAAGATGCTGAAGAAGGTCATCAAGTGCCAGAAGAGGGCATCGCGCATGCTCGCCGCCTATCTTTTCGACGACAAGGACGACAGGGATGTGGCCGCGGCCAAGTCCATCATAGACGGCGTCCCCAATGTCTGCAGGAGCGCCATCATCAACGTCGCCGAGCACGGACAGGATGACCTCAACAGCAAGTTCGACAACCTTGATACCGAGATGGAGAGGGCACGCGCCCTCCTTTCCAAGGCGAAGAAACTGGACAGGAAGAAGGAGCTCCTCCAGCTCTGATCCCGTCCTGACTGCGGAGAGAATATGAAGGGAAAAGCAAGAATCCTCTGTACACTGGCCGTCATGCTGGCGGGTATCCTCCCGCTGTGTGCCGGAGCGGCCGGCAACATATGGACGATGAAGACCGCGTCCACGGAGCATTTCGACATCATCTACAGGGAAGGGAACATCCAGACCGCATCCCTGCTGTACGACAACTGCGAGGACATATACGCATCGCTGGTGGAGTTCTTCGGCTCCGATCCGGAGCTCCATATCCCCGTTGTCGTGACGTCCCAGTACAAGGAATTGAATGCCTATTACAACTCTTCCGTGGCGAATCACATCGTGATATTCGATACTGTGACATCGTTGGGCATGCTTTCGAACTATCCGCAGACAATCCTCTACGTGTTCCGCCATGAGCTGACCCATGCCTTCCACTACAACTACAGGGGCCCGTTCATGAACGTGATGTCCAAGGTTTTCGGGGACTCAATCTCCCTTGCGTCCATGCTCTATCTGTATCCGTCCCTCACCGAGGGAGGAGCGGTTCTTGTAGAGAGTGCCGACGGCTACGGGCGTCTGAACAGTTCGTACGCGATGCAGATCGTCAGGCAGGCCAAACTGGAAGGCCTGTTCCCGAACTGGTTCCAGATAGCCGGGGTGCGCGACACATATCCGTCGGGGCTTCTGTACTACAACTTCGCCGCGGCGTTCCTTGAGTATCTGGCCATCACATACGGCTACGATACGGTAGCCGGCATCTATGTCGCCTTCAGGGATCCCAGATGGCTCGCTACTCCTGGCGAGGTCATACGGGAGGCCATAGGCAAAACCGTCCAGGAGGCCTGGGACGATTTTTACGAATGGGTCGATGTCCCCGACACCGTCGTTGAGGCGGATGTCCTGGAATCAAGGTCTCAGGAAGGGAAATACGGGACGCCTGTCCTTTCGGGCAACGGGTACTTCTACATCTACGATTCGTCGGTAAGCAGTGTCCTGCGCTTTTCGAACGACCTGAAGTCGTACACCTCCATACTGAAGCTGCCCACCGATGAGACCGGTCTTTCGATTTCATCCGACGGAAGCAGGCTGCTCATCCCCCTGGTCTCGAGCGACAGGGCCTGTGTGAGGCTGTACGACATCTCGGATCCCGGCGATGCCAGGCTGCTCCACGAGTTCCGATCAGACGAAATCGACTACAGGGGCGGATGCTTCGTGCGCGAAGGCCTTGACGAATACGTCCTGCTTTACGGCAACAGGGGCCAGGACACGTACCTGGACCTGTATTCGGCAAGTTCGTTCGAGGCTGTAGGAAAGAGCGCGGAATTGGGATTCGGCGTGACCGCCGCAGGCTTCGTGACGCTTCCGGACGGCAACGCCGCATTCATCATGAACCGCGACGCATCCGAGAACATAGCAGTCCTTTCGGTGGAGGACATGACGGTGAAAGTCCTGGACAATCCGTACGGCATATCCATCATGTCCCTTTCCGTCGGCGACGACGGCCGCTCACCGGTGCTCTGTTTCTCGTGGTATCCGTCGGATGCCAAGTCCCCGGACATGGGACGCTACGGAGAGATCCTTCTTTCCGGCGGAGCATACCTGATGAGGCTGTCGGAAACGGACGTCCTCGGCAGCATGAACAGGAACGTCAGTACCGGCAATTCCATCCTGTTCCAGACGCAGTATTACGAAAGCTCACACCTCAGGACCATCAGCGCGTCGTCGCTCTCATTCTCCGATTCCGTGGTTCTTGAAATACATGACCATACGGTACCCCAAGGACCGGATACAAGTGCACTTTCTTCGGCATCATCGAACTATCATGCCATCAAATACTTTTTCGACGGCATCCTGCTGCCTGTGGCATCGGTCTCGTTCGGCAGTTACCAGCCGGCCGGTTTCGGGTTCACATGGATCACAAATGACCCGACGGAGACGCACTCCCACCAGATCGGCGCAGGCTATTTCGCGGGCAATCTGCTGGGCTCGTATTCCTTCACCTCGACCAACTTCCCGGTCTCCTATACCCTCGATCTGAAGGCTGTCTACGGGACGGGCTGGGGATACTTCAGGTCGGATGATTCGCTTGCAGACGGAGAGCTCCTGGCAGGCGCGGAGCTGACGGCATCGTGGAGCACCAGCCTCGCTCATTCCGGAGAGGCCATCGCGGTGAGCGGCGGCTACGGTTTCCTCATCGATTCCGCTCCGGAAAAGGACCTGTGGTTCTCGCAGGCGTCTCTGCTCCAGGTCGCCTACGGACTGGCGTACGCCACGGGAACGAATCCCTACGACGTGTTCAGGTTCCAGACATCGGCCTACATCTCCAACCTCCTTCCGGGAATCGGCATCAGCCTGAAGTTCCCGCGCCTTTTCTGGTGGAGATGCGACGGACCGGATGTCACAAATGTCCCGTTCTCACTGTCCGCCGATGTCGCGGCCGGCAAAGAATACAAAAGCCTCGTGCTTTCGGCCTCCGCGCGCGCCGTGCTCTACAGCCGTGAGATCCAGTGGGCGCCGGCCATCCTGGGTCTGTACTTCCGCCGTGCCGTGCTCGATGCCGTCTACGACATCTCCTACACCACCGGAGCCGATTCCCTCGCATCCCACAGCCTCAAGATTTCGGCCGTGTGCAACATGTCGCCCATAGTCGGCAGCGGTCTGACCAGGATGAGCTTCGACCTGGGCCTTTCGCTGACCAAGGACCTGACCGTCGGATGGGACCAGGGCTGGAAGGTCCGCCTGGTCTTCGGGTCGTCCATCTGAGTGATGCGGTTGAAAAAAGCCAGGGCTTAATGTATGATAAGCGATATGGGAGCCGGGCACACATACATCGCCATTGACCTCAAGTCCTTCTATGCGTCCGCGGAGTGCAGACGCCTGAAGCTGGATCCGCTGAACACCAACCTGGTTGTGGCGGACAGCTCGCGCACGGAGAAGACCATCTGCCTTGCCGTGTCGCCGTCGCTCAAGGCCCTGGGCATACCCGGCCGCCCCAGGCTGTTCGAGGTCGTGCAGGCCGTGAAGGACATCAACACGCGCAGACGGCTCAATGCGCCGGGACACCGCTTCAGGGACAAGTCCTACTATGCGTCGGAACTCGATGCCGACCCGTCATTGGAGCTGGACTACGTCGTGGCGCCACCCCATATGGCCCACTACATGAACGTGAGCGCCAGGATATACGACATCTACCTGGACTACGTCGCGCCGGAGGACATCCATGTCTATTCGATAGACGAGGTCTTCATAGACGTGACCCACTACCTTGGCACATACCGCATGACCGCCCATGAACTTGCCATCCGCATGATCCGCGATGTCCTGCGGGAGACCGGCATCACGGCCACCGCCGGAATCGGCACCAACCTCTATCTTGCGAAGATCGCCATGGACATACAGGCCAAGCACATCCCTGCCGACAAGGACGGGGTGCGCATCGCGGAGCTGGACGAGATGGAGTACCGCCGCAGCCTCTGGACCCACCGGCCCATAACCGATTTCTGGAGGGTGGGGCGCGGCACGGAGGCCCGCCTTGCAAGGATGGGCGTCTTCACCATGGGGGACCTGGCCCGCATGTCGCTGCGGAACGAACGCGCCCTCTATGAGGAATTCGGTGTGAATGCCGAGCTTCTGATCGACCACGCCTGGGGTTGGGAGCCCTGCACCATGGCGCAGATAAAGGCCTACCGCCCGCAGAGCAACAGCCTGAGCTCCAGCCAGGTCCTGCCGGAGCCCTACGACAACGCCAAGGGCCTGCTGATCGTGAAGGAGATGGCCGACAACCTGGCGATGGACCTTCTGGACAAGGGGCTCGTGACCAACTGCGTGGGCCTGTACATCAACTACGATTCCAAATGCCCCGATGATTTCAAGGGCGATTTCGGTTTCGACTGGTACGGCCGCAAGGTGCCCAAGAGCGTGAACGCGAGCGCCAGGTTGGATGTGTACACATCTTCCGCCGTGGAGATCCGCGGTGCGGCGGTGAAGATGTACGGTCAGATCACCGACAGCCGTCTGTTCGTGCGCCGCGTGACGATCTGTGCCGCCAATGTGGTGATGGAAGGCTATGAGGAGAAGTGCTCCGAACAGCTGGACCTGTTCACCGACTACGATGCCCTGGAGGAGAAGAAGAGGCAGGACGAGGCGCGCCGTGACAAGGAGAAGCGCCAGATGCAGGCTGCGCTGGATATCAGAAGACGTTTCGGCAAGAACGCCATTGTCCGCGGCATGGACATGGAGCAGGGCGCCACAGGCATGGACCGCAACAACCAGATAGGAGGGCACAAGGCATGAACGGCGACTACAGCGACATCATCAACCTTGAGCACCACAAGTCGGAGAACTATCCATGGATGCCCGAGGAGGACAGGGCCGCCCAGTTCGCGCCCTTCGCCGCCCTGGTGGGGTTCGACGAGATCATCCGCAGGACCGCTGCCCAGCATCTGAGCAGGGTGGATGCCAGAATCGAAAGCGAGTTCGACTGAATATGGCTGTGCAAGCACCTTTGAGGCTGAACACTCATTGATAACGGGCATGTAAACATTGTTAATGCAGTTTGGAACTTCCAAAAAAGCCTCCTCAAACTGCCTTTTGCAGTATCAACCCCGTTTTTTAGGCCCTCCATACTGCATTAACAATGTTTACTTCAAACAGGAAGCCAGACATGGGAGCGAATTCGACCGACGATGCCTGCGCATTGATTAACAGCCGTCCCTCCCTTATAATCTGATTGGATCAACAATTGCTCAGGAGTCCTTACTATGAAGTATCTGTCGTACATATATGAAGATGATAAGAAATATGGCATTCTTTGCCAGGATATGGTCTATGAGATCCGCAGTAGCGAACCGGACCTTTACGGCTACATCCTGAACGGCGATCTGCAGAGTGCTGACCAAATCATGTCCTCCTGCAGGCCTGTTCCGTTCTCCTCTGTCAGGCTCCTGAGCCCGTTCACCAGGGACATGCACATGCTCTGCGTCGGACTCAACTATTGGAGCCACGCCGACGAGTACAGCCGAACCATGGATGCCTCGGTCCAGAAGGACGAGTCCATCTACTTCATAAAGCGCGTTCACGACTGCATCGGCGACGGCCAGAATCTCAGAAGCCGCACGGACCTGGATCCCCAGTGCGACTACGAGGCTGAGCTCGGTGTGGTGCTTGGCAGGGAGCTTCCTCCGGGAAGCGTGATCGATGAGTCCGTGATCTTCGGTTTCACCATCATCAACGACTACACTTCACGGCTGTTCCAGAAGAAATACAAGCAGTGGTCGCTCGGAAAGAGCATGGACACCTACTGCGCGATGGGTCCTGTGATCGCTACATTGGATGAGTTCAGTGACCCGTTCGACCTCTACATCCGCGGCTACAAGAACGGCACGATCGTGCAGGACTCGCGCACATCCCTTCTCAGGCGCGGCATACTGGACATCATCCGCGACCTGAACCAGGGCATGACGCTCCACAGGTGCGATGTCATAGCCACAGGCACTCCGGCAGGCGTTGCGGTGGGCAAGGACGACCCCTCCGCATTCCTCAAGCCGGGCGATGTCTTCCGCTGCGAGATAGAGGGCATCGGGCGCCTCCTCAACCATGTGGTCTGATTGACTGAAACCCTGCGCTGTGTTAACTTAGCTTAGGAAAAAGCCGGAGTGGCGGAATGGTAGACGCGATAGACTCAAAATCTGTTATCCGCAAGGGTGTTCGGGTTCAAGTCCCGTCTCCGGTAAACACGACAGGACAGGTGCAAGCCTGTCCTGTTTGTGTTTGGTGGATTCACAAATTGGTGCACACTTGCTTCAGGATTTCCCGACGCTTGACCGTTGCAGTGTGATGTATTACATTGTAATACAGGAGGGCCGGTATGACCGTATCCGTACGATTGAACGATCAGGATGACGCAATAATCAGACAATATGCCGCTTTCAACAACATCTCGGTGTCGGAGCTTTTCCGACAGTCCGTGCTCAGGCGCATTGAGGATGAATATGATCTGAAGGCATACGAGGAGGCCAAGGCTGAGTTCGGCAAGGATCCGAAGACATATTCGATGGATGAGATCAAGGCTGAGTTCGGAATCGTATGACCGGCTATAGGGTGGAGTTCTCGGAGCTGTCCAGAAAACAGCTGTCCAAGCTGAATCCATATATCCGCTCGATGATCATCAAGTGGGTGGAGAAGAACCTTCAGGGATGCGAGAATCCGCGGGTCCACGGCAAGGGGCTGACTTCAAACCGAAGCGGTCAGTGGCGCTACAGGGTCGGTGATTTCCGGCTGATCTGCGAGATACTGGACGACAGGCTGATCATCCTTGTCCTGACCATCGGAGACAGAAAATCTGTCTATTGAAAAAACAGATTGAAGCGGTCCCGATTCATTGTAGTGCTTGATGATATTGAGCAGAGTGGTCTCAAAATCTGTTATCCGCAATGAATTTAGGGTCAAAGTCCCATCTCCCAAAAAAAGGTTCTTGCACGAAAATGTGGGGGTGATAGAGAATAGCGTTGACTCATGATGCACAGGCCGATTCACATCCTGTGCAGAGCCTGGCGCCTCCACTGCGTCACCCGCATTGGCTGGGGGCCTGCGGGCTCCTGTCTCCGGCTGGCCACTTCACAGGTTGCGAACAGCATGCGCACAATCGTCGTTTTCATGCAAAATAGCCAGCCATAACAAGTGTGACGATCCTTACACGGCTACCAAGATAAACAAAAATACCCATTTTAAACTCGCTTTTGTTTATAAAATAAACAATTAAAGCCGATATCGGGCATGTTTTGTTTATCACATACTATCGCTCATCTGTTTTACGGTCCGTGAAACTATCCGCAGTATGGCCAGATGTGTATCAATTACAGATTATATGAATATGATGCGAACACTGGAAAAATGATTAAGGACACTGAATATCTCGCTGACGGAACAAAAACAGTATATGAGTACAATCCAGACACTGGAGCCGTTGTAAAAGAAACACACTATGATGTTGAGGGAAATATTATTCAAAAATAGCATCTCAGTAATAGTGAGTAAAGGGAGGAAAACTATATGAGAAAGCATCTACTCGTTTTGGCATTCTTTATTGCCTTGTTTGTTTTTGTTTCATGTGATGGGGAAAAGGCATCTTCTACCGGTCTTGTAGGTACATGGATGTCGACAAAAGTTACAGATTATTATACGGAAAAAGGATTCTTGACGTTTGAAAAAAATGGGTCCGGCACTGCGACCATTTCTTTTGAACCAGTTTACGATGTTCCTACAATCCGAAGTGCATCATTTACATGGTCAGATTCAAACAATACTTTATCCGTCAAGGATACTTCAAGCGATGTGATTCTAAACGGTTCTTACCCGTATACTATTTCCACTGACGGAAAAGTGCTCAGATTTCAAGACGGGACCTTTCTCGGAGGGTTCGATTTCATAAAACAGTAATTGATTTATGAAAAAAATATGACTTGGGGCCCGCCCTAAGAGGTGGGCCTTTTGTGTTTCCCGATTGTACTGCGGCCACTATCCCGCTATCATTGGTGGCGATGAAGAAGATTCTGACTTTTCTGAAGAAAGAGCCCATGCTCCTGCTTTCCATAATCGCGGCCGTCGCGGCCATGATCCTCAACCCGCCCAAGGCGGACCTGCTTGGGAGGATCGACTGGCGCACGCTGGGCACACTGTTCATGATGCTCACCATCCTGGAGGGGTTCAAGAAGGAGAACATCTTCAGGCCGCTCATCAGGTTCAGCACCAGGTTCCGTTCCGTGAGGAGCCTCTCGCTTTTCCTGGTGTTCTGCGTTTTCTTCACATCCATGTTCGTCACAAACGACGTATCCCTGATCATCTTCGTCCCTCTGACGATAATGCTCTTCCGCAGGAGCGGGAAGGAACAGTACATCCTGCCGGTGATCTCCATGGAGAACATCGCCGCCATAAGGGGTTCGCTGCTCATGCCGTTCGGCAGCCCGCAGAACCTCTTCCTCTACGGAAGATTCGGAGTGGGGATCGGAACGTTCATGCTGCACATGGCGCCGCTGTGTGTGTCATCGGCCTTGCTGCTGATCGTGTTCATCGTGGTCATGAGCCGCAGGGAGCGCGGTCTGGAGATCGATTTCGGCGACGGGGCCGGTCTTGAAGAGGACAGCGCCACAGCCTACAGGCGTCCATGGTATCTGGTGCTGTTCGCCCTGGTGATGGTGGTCATCATCACGAAGACGAAGTACTGGCCCGTGGCGCTGGTGGTCGTCCTTGTGGCCATGCTGGTCCTGGACAGGTCCATCCTTCTGAGGACGGACTATGTGATACTGGCGACGTTCCTGTGCTTCTTCGTGTTTTCATCGCTGATATCGACGCATCCGTCGGTCTCGGAAATGCTGGGCAGGCTTGTGTCCGGACATGAGTACTGGTGGGCGATAGGCATAAGCCAGATCATATCCAATGTGCCGGCGTCCATCGTGCTGTACCCGTTCTCCACGAACAACGCGGGTCTGATCTACGGTCTGGATACCGCGGGACTGTGCTCCCTCATCGGCTCGCTGGCCTCGGTGATAAACTACAGGATATATGTGAGGGAATACCCCGGCAAGGGGAAGGCGTTCGTGAAGACATTCACGCTGATCAGCTGGGCCTTCTTCGCGATCGTCGTGGTTCCCGGCTGGTTGCTCAGCCGCTGGGCGTTCGTGTAGGCTGCGGATGAAGGCTGGAAGGCGGATGATAACACGGATGACGCAAAAAGTGTTTTGATACTTGCCCGGTTGACTGTATAATGGTTGGAGCAACCAAACTTGGAGGTTCCCGGAATGGAAGACAAACTGAAACCCATAACCATCGTCAATCTTGTCATCATGGCAATAGTGTTCGTGCTCGTGCTCATCGGCATCGGCGATACCACGATTAAGTTGGTAAACGCGCGCGGGACGGGGTACTGGCTCGGATACCTCCTGCGTCTTGCCGTAAGCGTGATATGCGATGTCGGTCTGGTGCTGTCCGGGATCTACCTGATCATGGACCAGGGGAAACAGGCCGCCAAGTTCTACAAGGCCGAGCTGTGCATAATCGGCATCGTGGTCCTGATGCAGATCGTCCTCATGTACGTGCCTGTCAACCCGAATACCCATCATGAGGCCCTGGCGCTGAAGATCGCCATGATCGCGCTGACATTCATAGGCCTGCTTGTCCTTGCGTTCGCGAAGGACCTTGGAAGGACAAGGACCTGCGTCATATTCTTCATCGTTCTGGCCATCTACTGCGCGTTCAATGTGATGACCATCCTCAACGGACCGTTCATCTTCTCCAAGACATGCAACCATGTCGCGCAGGCGCTGTTGCTGCTTTCATTCGGTTTCATGATCCAGGGCAAGTACGCGGACAAGGCCGCACGCGGCAGGAAGGTCTGACGCCTCAGAAGTCCGCTTCAAGCTCGAAACGCATATGTTCTCCAGTGACGGGGTGCCGGAATTCCAGCACCCTGGCCTGAAGCATCAGACGTGACGCGGAATCCGGATTGCCGTATAGCGCATCGGCCAGAATCGGGTGACCTAGTCCATATGCGCAGTGCACGCGCAGCTGGTGCGTCCTTCCGGTGTGCGGTATCAGATTGAGCCTGGTCACCTTGCGCCCATCAAGATTCTCTATCGACAGCTTCCTCCACTCCGTGAGCGCGGGTTTGCCCAGCTGAAGGTCAACCACCTGACGGGGCCTGTTGTCCACATCCAGGCGCATGGGCAGGTCTATCGAACCCGACGGCTCCAGGATAAGACCTTCGACAAGGGCCTCGTATTCCTTGTGGACGCTGCGCTGTTCGAAAGACATGGAAAGACTGCGGTGGGCTTCATCCGTCAATCCCAGAACCATCAGTCCGCTGGTGGCCTGGTCAAGGCGGTGGATGCAGGGCTGTGCGATGCAACCGGGGAAGAAGGCGCGCACGCGGGAGGCGATGCAGTCCTGTTTGTCAGGACCCTTTCCCTCGATGCTGAGCATTCCCGACGGCTTGTTCACGACCACGACGGAGGAGTCCTGGTAAACGATGTCCAGTCCGATAATCGCAGGAAGAAGGGGTTTGCATCTGGAATCGCAGGGGCTGTGGAAGCTTTTGTGTTCCATCGATCCGCTGCCGTAGAAGAACTCGCACATGGAGGTCGGTCTCTTTCCCAAACCGTATGCATGGCTAAGTAACCTCGGCGCACAACAATCGCCCGTACCTGAGGGAGCATCGGGGAAAATCTGGTCAAGAGTGCATGTAGAGCCATCGAAGCAATGGAAACGGTAGAGCCGTTTCAATTCCTCCCAGCACCGGCGCGAAAGGATCCTGTGGTCGGCGGAGTTCTTGATCGGGGCGTCGTATGAGGCCAGCACGGAACGGTAGGAGGCTACATCGAATGCGGGAGGGACGAAGGGCGGAACGTCCAGCTCTCCCTCGAGTTCTCCGGAGAAAGCCCTGAGGACAGTGCCGTCCGTGCAGACGAGAATGCCGAACATCCGTCCGTGACCCGGCCTGAGAAGGGCGGTGCCCAGAGGCGATGAATCCAGTTCCTCCATGAGCTTCAGGCATTCAAGCCTTGCCGCCTCTTCCGGCAGGATGGCCCTCATTCGTCCACCTCCACCGGCCGGCTCCCAAGCATCGCCTTCCTCCTGCGGTAGCCATCCAGGCTGGGGTTGGACCTGCTGTAGATGTTTCCGAACCTGTAGTAGATGACGAACGCCACTGCGCAGATGATCCATGTCACCGGATAGCAGAAGA
>JBGUMQ010000072.1:0-6771 GCA_045116915.1 Sphaerochaetaceae bacterium
GCGCTCAGGGGCATCGGCCTAGGATGATGGTCTGCCATGTGAGGTCGGGGCGGTCGAGGCGGTCGGGTGTGGTACGGCGTTCGAGGATGCGGAAGCCGGTTGCGGTGCGCATGATGGCGGAAAGGAGGGGTTCGGTGAACGGGGTGAAGTACCTGCCGTCGGCGTCGGGGCCTTCGGTGATGCCGGTCTTCATGGAGAAGCAGATGATGCCGGCGGGTGTGAGGTAATCCGGCTTGGTCCTGAAGAACTCCAGGATCGCGTCCTGTGTGAGGTGAAGCAGGGAGGCGTTGGCCCAGTAGGCGTCGAAGGGCGTGGTGGGCTGCCAGGCGAGGATGTCGGTGCAGGTGACGGGGCAGCCGGAGTGGGTGCGGGCTATGGCGCAGAGCTCGGGGGAGGCGTCGATGCCGATGGCCTTGTAGCCGTGGAGGCGGAAGTACCGGAGGTCCCGGCCGCCTCCGCAGCCGATGTCGGCTATGGTGCCGCCGCGGGGGACGTATCTGAGGAAGTGTTTGTAGTTGTCGCTCATGTCGGCGGCGTTGGTGCGGCGGGCGTATTCGGCGGCGTGGGTGGAGTAGTAGGTGAGGGTGGCCATTTTGTGGTCCATTGGAAAAGACCCTCAGTCCTTGAGGCATCCGGCGGGGATGACCAGGACTCCGTTTTCGGTTCTGTATGCCATATTGCAATTGGCGCAGATGATCATCAGCAGGGAAGGTTCGCGGAACATCACGCCGGGGTGTTCCGTGTTCGCAATCGCGCTTTCATTATGCTGTCTGATCACATTACGGAAGCGGAGGAGGTTCTTCTCTGCGGCAGGTATCGCACCGGAGCCTGTCTTGATCTCGATCAATGCATATCGCCCGTCGTTGAGCTGATATACGGCATTGGCCTCAAGTCCGTAATCGTCGCTGAAGTGCATGACGTTCGCGTTGTGCGCCCCGGCGAATACAAGGAGGTCACGTATGACCATGTTCTCGAAGACGTGGCCGAAGGTATCGAGGTCGTTGTTGAAGTAGTCGGGGTTGAGCCCGAGCGCCGCGATTCCGATCGAAGGATCCACGAAGATATGTTTTTTCGCGGCACGGATTGCTGTCTTCGACCTGACCTGCGGTGTCCAGGCATCGATCTCCTTCAGGACGAAGAGTTTCTCCAGTGACTCGACGTATGAGGATATTGTTGCATCCGATATGTTGTGGTTCGCTTTCACATCGGCATAGATCACGCTTTTCTTCGCAAGTGTGGCCATGTTCCTGGCATAGGACCACAGTATTGTTTTCGCCCACTCGGGGTTCCTTTCCACTCCATCCACTGTGGAGATGTCCTTCCTGGTTTTCTTACGTCCTTTTGGGATTTCTGAAAGTATACGGTTTTCAAAGGTGTTGCGGTGTTCGATTCCACCTTTCATGAACCTTCTGTAATAGTTATCCGGTTTTTGTTGGAATCGGGATAAATGGCTCTAAAAATAGTGATATTTACTATAAAATGGCTCTAAAAATAATGAATATGGACAAGAAATGGCTCTAAAAATGTTGAACGCTAAGTGTTCTTGCTCTATGCTTATACTTGTAAGGAGCAGTTTATGGTCTATCTGAAAAGGAAAACTGATTCATTTCTGGAGAGTTGGTATCGCGATTCGGAGAAAAAGCCTCTGGTCATCAAAGGTGCGCGTCAGATAGGAAAGACAGAATCAATCAGAAGATTTGCCAGTGTTCACTATGAAAATGTAATTGAAATCAACTTCGTTGAGGACCCAAAATTCAAGACAATCCTTGAAGACGGGTATAATCCGGATTCAATAATCAAGAACATTACGCGGATCGATCCGAGAATTGAATTCATAAAGGGAAAGACTCTAGTTTTCTTTGATGAGATACAGGCATTCCCCGATATAGTTACTTCCTTGAAATTCTTTTCATTAGACGGTTGTTACGATGTTATATGCAGCGGCTCTTTACTCGGAATCAATTACAAGCAAATTGAAAGCATCAGTGTCGGATACAAAACAGATTATGAGATGAATTCTCTGGATTTCGAAGAATTCCTGTGGGCAAGAGGATATGATGATTCTCTGAAGTCAGATTTGCTTGATCACATGATTGACCTGAAGCCATTCAATGCTCCAACTAAAAACACTATGGATTCCATCTTTACTGATTATGCGATCCTCGGTGGGATGCCTGAGGTTGTTGCCAGCTTCAAAGAAACGGGATCTTTTTCCAAAACACATGAGATTCAGAAGCAGATTATTGCCGCATACAAGGAAGATATAAGGAAATATGCCGATGGTGCAGATCAGGTCAGGATTACAAGAGTATTTGACGCTGTGCCTGCACAATTGGCGAAGGAGAATAAGAAATTCCAGATTTCCAAAGTTGCTTCAGGAGCAAGGTTCCATGACTACGGAGGATGTGTGGATTGGTTGCAGGATGCGGGAATCATAAAGAAATGTTATTGCCTGAACTTCCCGGAGTTGCCATTGAGAGGTAATTATGATGATACCAAATTCAAAGTATATTATTCAGATACAGGTCTTCTCACTGCGATGCTGGATGATGAATCACAGGATGATCTGAGGGCAAATAAGAATCTTGGGGTCTATAAGGGAGCTTTATATGAGAATATCGTTGGAGAAGCACTCTATAAGTCCGGTTATTTACTATACTATTACAAAAGAGAAGATGGTACATTGGAAGAAGATTTCTTTATCAGGGATAAAGATAATCTGATTCCTATTGAGGTTAAGGCCCGGACCGGCAGGTCTCAGTCATTGAAATCTCTTATAACCAATGATAGGTATGCGGATATCGGCTGGGGTATAAAACTGTCGGCCAATAACATAGGATTTGAAAACAGAGTATATACTTTCCCTTATTTCTGCTCCTTCCTTTTGAGGGAGTGGACACGAAATAAGAAAAACATCGAAAAGCGGGAGTAGTAATGACAAAGGTTTTGTTTGTGTGCCACGGCAAACAAGAAGTATTATCCGCTCAAGTCTTTTGTGGTGACACCAAGGGAGATGCTGGAAATAATTGGGGAATGATGCGCGAAAAGGCTTCTGATCTGGTTATTCCAATGTGAATTCCAGCTTGCCGTCCCTGCATTTGCCGTCGGTCTCGATGATGACGTAGACGGTGCCGACGCCTATGTTGTCGAGGTTGCCGGAATGGGAGTCTCCGCCGTTGAGGCCCGGCAGGTCGGTGGTGGTTCCGGCGCAGTCGACCTTGATGCTGAGGCTGCCCTCGCCGAGGCTGACGGAGTAGTCCAGCCGCTGCTCCGAGTCGCTTGTGCTCTTCATCTTGAGCACCATGCGGCCGCTAAGGGTGGAGAAGTGCACGGAGGCCTCCTTCTGGGTGTTGGTCTGCACGAGCATCACGGCACTGTAGTGGGACGAGTATTTCGTGCATGATGTGAGGCATGCGAGTCCTGCAAGGAGGATGAAGAGTACTGCTGCGGTTACAATATGTCTTTTGGTGGTCATTTGCTTTTCCCTTCCTGTGGGAATAATAGCGCAAAGATCGGTTTTGTGCACGGGTATGCGGACAGGGCTTGCGGACTTTGAAACAATGCTTTGTCGTTGTTCGCGTATATGTGCTATAGTGGGAGAACACAGTAGAAAATCTATTTGAGGAGTACCTAATGAGAATCACAGACGACATCATCTACGTCGGGGTAAACGACCACGAGATCGACCTTTTCGAGGGACAGTACATCGTTCCCAACGGAATGGCATACAACTCTTATGTCATCATGGACAAGAAGATCGCTGTCATGGACACGGTCGACAGGCGTTTCACGCACCAGTGGCTGGACAACATCCAGAAGGCTCTGGGAAGCCGCAAGCCCGACTATCTTGTCGTGCAGCACATGGAGCCGGACCATTCGGCAAACATCGCCAATTTCATGAAGTCCTATCCGGGAACGACGATCGTGTCGTCCTCAAAGGCCTTCCCGATGATGAAGAACTTCCTGGGCGACGATTACGCGCAGTGCCGCATCGAGGTGGGTGAGGGCAGCAAGCTGGAACTGGGAAAGCACGTGCTGAATTTCGTGACGGCCCCGATGGTCCACTGGCCCGAGGTCGTGATGACCTACGACAGCACGGACAAGGTGCTGTTCTCGGCCGACGGTTTCGGCAAGTTCGGTGCCCTGGACGTGGACGAGGATTGGGCGTGCGAGGCAAGGCGCTACTATTTCGGCATCGTCGGAAAGTACGGCGCGCAGGTCCAGAACGTGCTCAAGAAGGCATCGGCCCTGGATATCGCCATCATCTGCCCGCTGCACGGTCCGGTGCTTTCGGAGAACCTGGGATACTATCTGAACCTGTACAACATCTGGTCGTCGTACGGCGTGGAGAGCGAGGGTGTGATGATCGCCTACACATCGGTCTACGGCAACACGAAGAAGGCCGTGGAGCTGCTGGAGCAGAAGCTCAAGGCCGACGGATGCCCGAAGGTGGTGGTCACGGACCTTGCGCGCGACGACATGGCAGAGGCCGTGGAGGATGCGTTCCGCTACGGCCGCCTGGTCCTGGCATCGACGACATACAACGCCGACGTGTTCCCGTTCATGCGCACGTTCATCGAGCACCTGACGGAGCGCAACTACCAGAACAGGACGGTCGGCATCATGGAGAACGGCTCGTGGGCACCGCAGGCTGCCAAGGTCATGACGGGCCTTCTGGCCAACTCGAAGAACATCACGTTCGCCCAGAACGTGGTCCACATCAAGAGCGCCCTGAACGACGAAAGCAAGGCGCAGGTCGAGGCCCTTGCCGCGGAGCTGTGCAAGGACTACATGGGCCGCCAGGAGGAGACGGTCAACAAGAACGACATGAGCGCGCTGTTCAAGATCGGCTACGGCCTGTATGTCATCACTTCCAACGACGGAAGGCGTGACAACGGCATGATCGTCAACACGGTCTCGCAGGTCACCAACTCGCCCAACAGGATCGCGGTGTGCATCAACAAGCAGAACTACACGCACCATGTGGTGCAGCAGAGCGGCATCATGAACCTCAACTGCCTGTCGACGGAAGCACCGTTTGCGGTCTTCGAGCGCTTCGGTTTCCAGAGCGGACGCAACGTGGACAAGTTCGAGGGCTCGGACTTCGAGGTGTTGCGCTCGGACAACGGGCTGCGCTTCCTGTCCAAGTACATCAACGCCATGATGAGCCTGAAGGTGGAAAGCTATGTGGATCTTGATACGCACGGCATGTTCATCTGCACGGTCACGGAGGCTCGTGTGCTGGGTGACAAGGAGACGATGACCTACAACTACTACCAGGCCAATGTCAAGCCGCGTCCCAAGACGGAAGGTAAGAAGGGCTGGGTCTGCAAGGTGTGCGGCTATGTCTACGAGGGCGAGGAGCTGCCGGAAGACATCGTCTGCCCGCTGTGCAAGCACGGTGCGGCCGATTTCGAGCCTATAAGCTGAGTTTTATTCTGTATGTTTCTTTTTGAAGGATACCCGTCCCTGGAGGACGGGGTTGTCCTGATCCACGGAATGTCGGCAGGCGATGCGCCGGCACTCGGGGCTCTGGCCTCGGACGCCGAGGTGTACCGCTATCTGCCGACTTTCCTTTTCGAACAGAAGTATCCTTCCGAAGAGGTGCTGCGGCCACCGGGGATCTGTCGGTTATTGTGGAAAAGAAGTGAGTTCCGGGGTACGAGGAGTACGGGCAGTACGATGAGTACGCGGAGTACGAGGAATCCCTACGAAATACCCCGGAAAGTGGACAGGTTGTCAGCGGGCGACGGCCAGGAAGGCGAGGTGGGAGTCGTAAACGAACGAGTCGGTGGGCTCGCTTCCGCTGGAATCGGTATAGAAGCCGGTGATGGCAAAGCCGGCTTCCGTCAGGCCACCGATGATGGAATCTAGGGTATGTGAGAACTCGATGGTATCCGTTTTTCTTTGGCGCGCTTCCAGCTGCGCTTTCGAAAGGGAGGTCGTGTGGGAGAAGGGGATGGTGTATTTCACTTTGAGCCTGCGCTCCTGCACTTTCTCGTCGAACATGTAGAGGATGGGGTTGGCGGTGCCGAAGATGAAGGTGCCGCCTTTCTTCAGTACACGGTGCATCTCATTGTAGAGGCGGGGGATATCGTCTATGAAGTTCATGGCCTGGGGCATTATTGCGGCATCGAAGGTGGCGTCGGCGAAAGGCAGGTCAAGGACGTTCCCTCGGACCAGGCGGGCCTTGAGGCCATGCTGATGCAAGGTGGTTCTGTCCTGCTCCAGCTGTGCTTCGGAGATGTCGATGGCGGTGACTTCGCAGCCGAATGCGGAAAGTAGAGGGGTCTGCTGGCCGCCTCCTCCGCAGGCTACGAGGACGCTCTTGCCTTTGAGTGGCAAAATCCACTCGTGCGGCACTTCCTTGAATGGCGTGACCCAGATGCCGGGGTTGCCGGTGCGTGCGGCATCGATCTTCTCCTGAGATACGGGGAGTGTCCAGTAGTTGCGGTGCGCCGATTCGTTGTCCCATGCCTTTGCGTTGGCTTCGTAAATATCCATCGTTGAAATACTACCACATCCCCGCGCGTTCTGATATGTTGTATCCTACCGGTTGAAGGAAGGGAGAGGACATGGAAATCGTCAAATGCAAGAAAGGCCAGACGCTGATTCGCCAGGGGGACATCGCAACGGAGATGTTCGAGATCGTCGCGGGGCAGGTCGGCATCTACATGGACTACGGCGACGAGGCGCAGAAGGAGATCACGATCCTTTCCGAGGGTGATTTCGTCGGAGAGCTGGAGCTGATCGACTCGTCGGTGCGCATCG
>JBGUMQ010000073.1:0-15132 GCA_045116915.1 Sphaerochaetaceae bacterium
ATCTGAAGTGAAGTGTGCTGTTAAAGCCTGTCGCTGACAACATGTCGGATTTCTGTACAAAAAAAGAAAATGCATAATCATTTATAATCGTTTATAATTCTGATTTTCATTTATAATTCGTTATAATCGTTTATAATTCGATTTACACCTTAAAAGCCAATCACTTTTGCAGAAAGAAGTTACATTATAATGCGCGTCGGTCGAAAACCAGGTCACAGCCATCTGACCTCTCCGCTTTCGATATCGTATATCGCACCGCGGATATCCACATTCCGGATCTGCGGATGGGATGAGAATTCCTTTCTGATCAGCTCGACCCCATGAAGGACATTGAGCATGCATGCCTCATCCGGATTCTTGTTGTCGCCTATAGCCGTCCTGATGTCATCGGTGATGTAGGAGATATATCCGTCCGAATGACCGCTCAATGTGGCAGCCACGGCACCGCATCCCGTGTGTCCGAGCATTATGACAAGGTTGCATCCCAGATGGGAGGCGGCATATTCGATGCTTCCCATCTGGTGGTTGTCCAGAACGTTCCCTGCAACGCGGATTACGAACAGTTCCCCGATGTCCGCTGAGAATATCCTTTCGGGTATCACCCTTGAGTCCGAACAGCAGACAACTATCGCATAAGGATGCTGTCCCTCTTTTGCTGTCCTCATGCGCAGTTCCACAGAGCCGTTCTTCCGATACTCCCTATTGCCTTCTGTAAGTCTGCCGATCAATGAATCTGTCATTGCTACCCCTCGCCATCTGCTACAGTTCTTGATATCAATAGTAATGCATTTTTCCCTATTACAGTCCAAAACGTGAAAAAAGGCGCATCGGACTGCTGGAAATCAAAAAAGAAGCAGTCCGGCAGGTCCAAAAACGCATATCGGACTGCTTTTGGCTTTAATCCTTATCAAAGAGGAGAGCAAACTGGCCCCTCACAGCGTGACGCCGGCGTAGTCAAGCACAAGTTTCACGAAAAGGAGGCCGGTCACCACCAGCATCACGGGGCGGACCACCTTCACGTCTTTCCTGATGGCAAGGCGGCTGCCTATCAGGTTTCCAAGCACGGAGCATAGCGCGCAGACGGCCGCAACAGGGTACACGACATAGCCGAACCTGATGAAATTGAACAGCGCTGCGAAGTTGGAGGCCCAGTTGACTATCCTTGCGTTGCCGCAGGCCTTCTTGACCTCCAGCCCGGCGATCATGATGAAGCCCAGCTGCATGAACATCCCTGCTCCCGGACCGTAGAACCCGTCGTAGAACCCGGCCACAAGGCCTATGAGAGCACCGAGGACTATGTACACCGCAGTGGAGCGCTTCTTCTCCTCATGGGTTGAGAAATCCTTCTTCAGGAACACCAGCAGGGCCACAACCGGCGTTGCGACCAGCATCACAAGGTTGAACACCCTGGGATCCACACCCAGCGCGACCTTGCTACCGAAGAACGATCCGGTGAAGGCTCCGGCGATTGCCGGAATCAGGCTGACCACATGCACGTTGCCTGTCCTGATGTAGTTGACCGACGCGATGGTGCATCCCACGAGCGACGAGAACTTGTTGGTTCCCAGGGCGTACTGGTCCTTTATTCCCACGGCCTGGTAGGAATTCAGGCTGATGAGGCCGCCGCCACCGGCGATGGAATCGACGAATCCGGCAAGGAAGATCAGCGGACATAGGATGAGAAGCTGCACCAACATAGTTCGGATGATAATGTCTACGGAGCGCATACGCAAGAATCATCCATTCCGGGATTTGCAGGTTTCTCCTATAAACCTGTTTTTTTTGGGCCCTCATAGGAGTCTTTTTCTCCTATGAATGTCATTTTCGGGGCTTTCACGGAGTTTTTCTTCTCCTGTACCATATAAAGATAAAAGAAAACCCCGCCGGATTGCTCCGACGGGGTGGATCGGCTTTGAAAACCTATCACTCGCTGTACATGGCGATGAGCTTCGTCAGATGCTCATAGCGCTTCATGGCCTCTTCCTCGTTCAGCTTGAACAGGACATCGGCACGTGACGGGAACTCGCGGGTGAGTCTGCTGTAGCGGGCCTCGTTCATCAGGAACTCCTGATATCCGCCTGCCGGAGCCTTGGAGTCCAGGGTGAACTTCTTCTCAGCATCCGGGTTGAAGCGGAACAGGTTCCAGTAACCGCACTCGACAGCCTTCTTCATCTCCTTCTGGCAGTTCATCATGCCGCCCTTGATGGAGTGCATCTCACAGGGAGCGTAGCCGATGATCAGAGAAGGTCCATGGTAGGCTTCTGCCTCAGTGATGGCCTTGATGGTCTGTGCCGGGTTGGCGCCCATGGCGACCTGTGCGACATAGACATAGCCGTACTGCATGGCGATCTCGGAGAGGGACTTCTTCTTGACGTCCTTACCGGCAGCCGCGAACTGTGCGACCTGACCGATGTTGGATGCCTTGGAAGCCTGTCCGCCGGTGTTGGAGTAGACCTCGGTGTCGAACACGAAGATGTTGACATCCTTCTTGGATGCGATGACATGGTCGAGTCCGCCGTAACCGATATCGTATGCCCAACCGTCTCCACCGAAGATCCAGACGGACTTCTTGCCCAGGTACTCCTTCTTCTCAAGGATCGCCTTGGCCGCGGCGCTTCCGTTCTTCTCGAGAGCAGCGATCAGAGCAGCCGTCGGAGCCTTGTTGGCCTCGCCGTCAGCCATGGTGTCGAGCCATGCCTGTGCGACATCCTTCAGGGAAGCATCGGCCTCTGCGATGGCCTTGACCTCTTCGGCCAGATCCTCGCGGATCTTCTCCTGACCGATGAACATTCCGAGACCGTGCTCTGCATTGTCCTCGAACAGCGAGTTGCACCATGCCGGGCCCTGGCCGTCCTTGTTCGTGCAGTACGGGGATGTCGAAGCGGGACCGCCCCAGATCGAGGAACATCCCGTGGCGTTGGAGATGTACATCCTGTCGCCGAACAGCTGTGTCACAAGACGTGCGTAGCTTGTCTCGGCACAACCGGCACATGAGCCGCTGAACTCGAGCATCGGCTGGCGGAACTGGCTTCCCTTGACCGTGTTGTCCTGCATGTCCTTCTTCTCGGACACCTTGGCGACACAGTAGTCGAAGACCTCCTGCTGTGCGAGCTCGTCTTCCTGCGGGACCATTGCGAGAGCCGCTGTCGGACATGCGCCTACGCAGACTCCGCAACCCATACAGTCAAGCGGAGAGATGGCGATGGTGAACTTGTAGACACCCTTGCCCTTTCCTGCCTTGACGTCCATGACCTGTGCCGCTGCCGGGATGGCCGCAGCTTCCTCTGCCGTGAGGGCATAAGGTCTGAGCGTTGCGTGCGGGCAGACATAGGAACAGTTGTTGCACTGGATACACTTGGAGCTGTCCCATTTCGGAACAGCGACTGCGACACCGCGCTTCTCGTATGCAGCGGCACCGAGCTCGAACTGACCGTCCACGTGGTCCATGAAAGCGGAGACCGGGAGGCTGTCGCCGTCCATCTTGTCGACGGGCTCGAGGATGTTCTGGACCATCCTGACGAGCTCGGGCTTTCCGGCCTTGACGGGAGCCTTGGCATCATCTGTGGCGTTGGCCCAGTCTGCCGGGACTTCGAACTTCTTGAAGGCGGTGGCACCGAGATCGATGGCCTTGTGGTTCATGTCGACGATGTCCTGTCCCTTCTTCAGGTAGGACTGTGTGGCCTTCTCCTTCATGTGGGCGATGGCCTCTTCCTGCGGCATGACCTTGGCCAGTGTGAAGAACGCGCTCTGGAGGATGGTGTTCGTCCTCTTGCCCATTCCGATCTTCTGTGCGAGGTCGATGGCGTCGATCGTGTAGACCTGGATGTTGTTCTTGGCGATATAGCGCTTGGAAGCGGCATCCACATGGTGCGAGAGTTCCTCGTCGCTCCACTGGCAGTTGATCATGTAGACTCCGTTCGGCTTGACGTCCTGGACCATCTTGAATCCCTTGGTGACATAGCTGGGATTGTGGCAGGCGACGAAGTCGGCCTTGTTGATGTAGTACGGGCTCTTGATCGGGTGGTCGCCGAACCTGAGGTGGCTGATGGTGACACCGCCGGTCTTCTTCGAGTCATACTGGAAGTAGGCCTGGACATACTTGTCGGTGTAGTCTCCGATGATCTTGATGGAGTTCTTGTTGGCTCCGACGGTTCCGTCTCCGCCCAGACCCCAGAACTTGCACTCGATGGTTCCCGGAGCAGCCGTGTTGGGGCTGTTCTTGTCCTCTTCGAGGCTGAGGTTCGTGACATCGTCGACGATACCGATCGTGAACTGGCGCTTGGGAGCATCCTTCTTGAGCTCGTTGAACACCGCGAACACGGATGCGGGAGGCGTGTCCTTGGAACCGAGACCGTAGCGGCCTCCGATGACCTTGACATCCTCGAGTCCTGCGTTGGCGAAAGCGGTGACGACATCGAGATAGAGAGGCTCGCCCTGTGCGCCGGGCTCCTTGGTCCTGTCGAGGACGGCGACCTTCTTCGCTGTCTTGGGCAGGGCGGCCAGGAGTCTGTCGGCTGCGAACGGCCTGTAGAGTCTGACCTTGATGATACCGACCTTCTCACCGTGTGCGTTGAGGTAGTCGATGACCTCGTCGGCGACATCGCAGATGGAACCCATGGCGATGATCACGCGGTCCGCATCGGGTGCTCCGTAGTAGTTGAAGAGCTTGTAGTCGGTTCCGAGCTTGGCGTTGATCTTGTCCATGTAGGACTCGACGACTGCGGGAAGCTCATCGTAGTACTTGTTGCAGGCTTCCCTGTGCTGGAAGAAGATGTCCCCGTTCTCGTGGCTTCCCCTCATGTGCGGGTGCTCGGGATTCAGGGCATGCTTGCGGAACTCCTCCACAGCCTTCATGTCGCACATTTCCTTGAGGTCCTCGAAATCCCAGACAGCGATCTTCTGGATCTCGTGGCTGGTTCTGAAACCGTCGAAGAAGTTGATGAACGGAACCTTTCCGGTGAGTGCGGCGAGGTGTGCCACGGGTGAGAGGTCCATGACTTCCTGGACGTTGCCTTCGCAGAGCATCGCGAAACCTGTCTGGCGGCATGCCATGACGTCGCTGTGGTCTCCGAAGATGTTCAGAGCCTGTGTCGACACGGTACGTGCGCTGACATGGAAGACGCTGGGCAGCTGCTCTGCCGCGATCTTGTACATGTTCGGGATCATCAGGAGAAGTCCCTGCGATGCCGTGTAGGTGGTTGTGAGCGCACCGGCTCCGAGGGAACCGTGAACCGCTCCTGCTGCACCAGCCTCAGACTGCATCTCGACGACCTTGACCTTTGTGCCGAAGATGTTCTTCAGACCATTTGCGCTCCACTGGTCGACGAAGTCTGCCATTGGGCTTGATGGTGTGATGGGGTAGATTGCGGCAACTTCCGAGAATGCATAACTGACGTGTGCAGCTGCGTTGTTGCCGTCCATGGATTTCATTTTTCTCACCATGAAGAGCCTCCTTGAACTAATTGGCCGTGAAAAACGGCGAATCGTAACCTTGTTTTCGTAACGTGCCTCAGCACGCGGACGACGGCCGGCTATGGCCGGCAGACGCCATTTTCAGCATAGACCGAAAAGAATATATTTACAAGTAATAAGGGGTTGCCCGGTTGAGTTTACTGAAAATATCTTGACCGGGCCGTCCGGCGGTCCTACCATTCCAACTGAACACAGGGGGCCGGAAAGCCCTCATGAAGGGGGATGCATTATGAAGAGAACAACCGCTCTGCTCGTTTTCTGTCTTGTCCTTGTCGCCGCGGCATGTGCGGCCACGAACAGGTACACGAGATACGGCAGCATATTCGAATCGGGCGAATACACGCTCAAGGGCACCACATATGAACTGGACGAGAAAGGCAACAGGACCGGCTCCGGAAACCCGCTTACCCTGGCCGGCCATGCCGGAAACTCCTTCATGGAAGCCGAGGATGACGGACAGAGCATGAAGTTCGTGACCATGGACGGCAGGGTCTACATGATCGTCGATTCCGAAAGGACCGTCATGGTCATGGATTACGACGGCACGGACGACACCGGGGCCATGGACATGCCCTACAGCATAGACGTCATCGCCAGCGGGACCGGGAAACTCGACGGGAAATCGTACTACTACGAGAAGGCATACGACCCGGAAGGGAGTCCGATGACGTTCTGGTACAACGGCAACGAGCTGTACGCGGTCCAGTCGGACTACTCCGTCCTGTACATCACATCCATCACACAGAAGGCCGATGCCTCACTGTTCGAGATCCCCGCGGACTACACGGTCTATGACATGAACGACCTGTCGTCCCTGTTCGACGACTACAGCGAGTGGGACACCGACTACGACTACACCGCCTGGAACGACTACGATTACGACTACGACCTGGAGGATTTCGACTGGGAGTCTCTTTTCGGCGACATGGACTGGACCGGAAGCTGGGGCCTGTACGACACCCCGCACTACTACGCCCTGGGAATTCTGCTCGGGCTCAACGACAGACAGGCACATGACTTCGAGGACACGATGAACGCCGTCTCAGGTTTCGACTGGGACAATCTGAACGACTACTACGATGCGGAGAAGGACAGGTACGACCTGTCCGGCAGCAGGCTGGAGGATGTCCTCTACATGGACAGCACCGATATCGCCCTCATCAGGAAACTGGCGGACCGCTTCAGGAAATGAATCCGGTCGCTCCGGATATCAAAGAGCGACAACCGCCTTTCCGGACATTCCGTCGGCCTTGACCAGAAGGTCCCTGTCGTGCCTGACATGGATGAAATGCTTGGTCTCCTCCACAAGCGGAAGCGCGGCTATTGACGTGAAGTCAGTCCTGCCGTCACCGAGCAGCGGATTGTTGGAAAGATAGATGCAACCGAGTGACGTCACGTTCTGGAAGAAGTGCGTGCCCTCGCTCGGCTCCGCCTGGATCTCCTGCAGTCCGGTCTCTATGATCACGTGCGCCTTGGATATCTGAGACCATGCGCACGGTATGCCCAGCCAGCTGTCGGAGGAGCCGAGCCTTCCGGCGACGATCAGGACGTACTGGTCCTCGATCGACTCGTTGAGCTTCTCCAGCTCAATGGCCATCTCGACCATCTCCGAACGTTTGAAGCTCTCCGGTTTCACACAGACGATGTCCCGGATTCCCTCAACCCTGCCGTTTCCCATGACCTTGCTGCATGATACGGCTGCTGTTGACATCTCCTCGTCTGTTATGTCCACATCCTCGAACCTGTCGTTTCCGGAGATGGGTCGGATCTGGAGGATGGAGAAGTCTATCCATTCCGCATGCTCCATGTTGACGGCGAACTCGATCTCCACAGGTTCCGACATGGTCCTGGAACCGAGCTTGAGGACATCGTCCACGATGTTCGCCAAGGGGATCATGTCGTACTTGATTATCCCGTTGAACGTCAGGCTTTTGAACCCGCTGTCGGTCGCGTTCTCCGAAAGATACCCGTAGGGTGTCATGACGGAGAATATGCCCTTCATGCTCTGCGGCCACTCGTTGGCCCTGGAGATGTCCAGCTTCACAAGGTTGTCGATATCCGTGAACGGGTCGAACTTCATGTTCGTGTCCAGCGCGTAGAACGACATCTGCGACGAGCTCCTGCCGTTCATTGAACTGACCGGGATCCTGGGCTTGGCAGGGCAGAAACGGAAGCTGTCGCCCTCGTCCACTATGGTCTTGCCCATCCCGTATGCCAGCATTCCTATGCCGTCCTCCGACGTGCGGCTCCCGACAGGATAGTAATCCAGGGACCTGGCCACTCCCGAGATGTTCGGGAACCAGTATCCGCCGTGGTCCGATCCGGTGATCTGCTGGATGATCACCGCCATCTTCTCCTCCTCCACGGCATGGCCCGTGCGCTTGAGGTACTCGCGGGCGATCCTGAAATAGGTCGATGCCCAGACGGTCTTGACCGCCTTCTCCAGGTCGGAGAGGCGCTCCTCCACAGTCCCCCTGTTGGGGATCATGCTGGTCTGGTAGACTCCTGCGAACGGCTGGTAATGGCTGTCCTCCAGAAGCGACGACGACCTGACCGACATCGGGACCTCGATGACCTCCACGATCCTCCGCAGGTCCTTGCGGAACTCCTCCGGAAGCTTTCCGTCGAGGAACCGGGACAGCACCTCGTCGTCGCTTTTGTCGATGAAATCGCCTGGCCAGAACCGGTTGAGTTTCAGGAACCGGTCGAACAGCTCCGTGGATATGACCACGGTCCTGGGGATGGAGACGTAGATCCCGGGGTACTTCTTGCGCATGGATGCGGCCTTCATCTCGAGCGCGATGAATGCAAGGCCCCGGCCCTTGCCTCCGAGTGAACCGTTGCCCATCCTTGCGAAGAATATGGTCTCGTCGAAGGAATCACGTTTGAATTCGGCTATCGTTCCGCGAGTCCTCTCCTTCCTGTATTCCTTTATGGTGGTGTAAATGAGGTTGCGTGTCTCCTCGGCGTTGGAGGCATCGTCCTTCAGCGTTATGGGCTTGAGCTTGGACGCCAGCTGGTACAGGGATTGTGCCCTGAGCCACCTGGAGAAGTCGTTGCGCCGCGTGTGGTATATGAAGGATCCGATCGGCATGACCTTGATCTCGGCCTGCAGGTCCTTCATGGTCGCCACGGTCGCGATCGTCTCCCCGGTCTCCGGGTTCCTGATGTTCAGGGATCCGAAATCGTAGTTGTTGAGGAAGTAGTCGCCCAGATAGACGTAGTGGTCGGGAGAGAGCTTCCAGCAGAAACCTGTCCCCTGCTCCTTGGCGATCTCCGAGCCGACCTCCTTGTCCGTGGACTGCAGCAGGACCGGAAGGTCGGGGTTGGCCTTCCTGACCTCCTTTATGAGGTACTCTCCCGCAAGGTCCCTTCCGTACGGGGACTCGAACGTGAGGTCGGTTATGACGCCCAGCACGTTCTGCCTGAAGCGGTAGAACAGGCGGATGGCCTCGTCGTAGCTGCGCGCCAGGAGGATCTTGGGCCTTCCGCGCATCCTGAGCCTTGTCCCCCACTCGTTCAGGGCCTCCTTGATGCTGGCCCTGTTCTGCTCGATCAGAAGGGTGTACAGATGGGGAAGGTAGGACGAAATGAATCTGACGGAATCCTCCACGAAGATGATGACCTGGACATCGGCAGTATCAGTGTCGTGCTCGACGTTCATGGCATCCTCCATGAGTTTGATCATGGCCAGGAACACCGCCGGATCGCCGAGCCAGTAGAACATGTAGTCTATGTAAGGGCAGTTCTCACCCTTGAGGATCTTGGCCTTGCGGTGGTCCGGAGACGGGGAAAGGGCGATGAACGGAAGCGTGTTGTCGAACGCCTTCACCTGCTGCGCGAATGTCTCGACCCTGTCCGTACCGAGGTCCAGCATGGAGATGACAAGGTCGAATTTGAGGGTCCTGAGCATCTGGAGGGCCTCTTCCTCGCTGCTGGTATGGGTGATCTTCGGGGGATTGGAGAGTCCGAGCGACGTATACTCCCTGTACAGCTCCTCCTCAACCCTTCCGTCTTCCTCGAGCATGAACCTGTCGTATTCCGAACAGATGAGGAGCACGTTGTAGATGTGCTTCAGCATGAGGGAAGAGAATGGCATCCAGGTTTCATCGAGCTCGTAGTGCATACGGACCTCCTTGGGACAGATTACATAAAAAGGAGGTGCGGAATCAACTTCCACACCTCCTTGGTATGATTCAAATAGACCGGGCGGATCAGAAGCCTTGCTGGCACATTGCATCGGCGACTTTCTTGAAGCCGGCGATGTTGGCGCCCTTGACGTAGTCGATGTATCCGTCGGCGCATTTGCCTTCGCGGACGCAGGAATCGTGGATGTCCTTCATGATGACATGCAGGCGCTGGTCCACTTCCTCTGCCGACCAGAAGTAGTGCTCCGCGTTCTGGCTCATCTCGAGACCGGAGACGGCGACTCCGCCGGCGTTGGCGGCCTTTCCGGGAGCGAACGGGATGCGTGCGGCCTGGAATGCCTCGATGGCCTCGGGGGTGCATCCCATGTTGCTTGTCTCGACGACATACTTCACGCCGTTGGCGATGAGCGTCTTGGCGTCGTCACCGTTGAGCTCGTTCTGCAGAGCGCAGGGGAACGCCATGTCCACGGGGACTTCCCAGGGCTTTTTGCCCTTGATGAACTTTGCGCCGAACTTCTTTGCATACGGCTCGATGACATCCATGTTGGAGGCCCTGAGCTCGAGCATGTAGGCGATCTTCTCGGGAGTGTTGACTCCCTCCTCGTCAAGGATGTATCCGTCGGGTCCGGAGAGTGTGACGACCTTGGCGCCGAGCTGGGAGGCCTTCATGACGGCACCCCATGCGACGTTGCCGAAACCGGAGACCGCGACCCTCTTGCCCTTGAAGTCGTCGTTGTGCTCCTTGAGCATCTCGTTGGCGAAGTACATCGTTCCGAAACCTGTGGCCTCGGGCCTGACGCGGCTTCCGCCCCATCCCCAGCCCTTTCCTGTCAGGACGCCGGTGTTCTCGTTGCGGATCTTGCGGTATGTGCCGTAGAGGTAGCCGATCTCGCGGCCGCCGACTCCGAGGTCACCTGCGGGGACGTCGGTATCGGGTCCGATGTATTTCTCGAGCTCGGTCATGAACGCGCGGCAGAAACGCATGATCTCGGCATCGGACTTGCCTCTGGGCGAGAAGTCCGAACCACCCTTGCCGCCGCCCATGGGCAGTGTCGTGAGGGAGTTCTTGAAGATCTGCTCGAATCCCAGGAACTTGAGTGTTCCGAGAGTGACGTTGGCGTGGAACCTGAGTCCTCCCTTGTAGGGACCGATGGCGCTGTTGTACTGGACCCTCCATCCGCGGTTGACCTGGATCTCGTGGTTGTCGTCCTCCCACTCGACGCGGAACTGGATGATCCTCTCCGGCTCGACGATCCTGTCCAGGATCTTGTTCTTGAGATACAGCGGGTTGGCGTTCACGACGTCGATGACCGATGCTATGACTTCTCTGGCGGCCTGGATGAACTCGGGCTGTGCGGGGTTCTTCCTTTCGAGCTCCGCCATGAATTCGTCTAATTTGTACATGTTTGTCCTCCAATTGTTTATCAATTGTTCACCAATTGCATAGACAGGATAACACCATTCGGCAGGATGTCAACTTCATGGTGCAGTCAAGATAAAAAAGAAAAGAGACGCATTGAGCTATATGTAAATATCGTCGGGTGTTTTTTCAGGAAAACGCAAAGAAGGTCCAGATCGGATCCGGAGGTACCGGAGCCACGACCCTGACGGGCTCCCTGCTCACGGGATGGACGAAGGAGACCTCCCTGGAATGCAGACATATCCCGCCGTCCGGGTTGGAACGAGGGAACCCGTATTTGAGGTCGCCCTTTATGTGCACCCCGCAGGCCGCCAGCTGCGCCCTGATCTGGTGGTGCCTCCCTGTCAGGAGGTTGATCTCCAGCAGCGTGTACCGTTCGGACTGTCCCAGGGTCCTGTACTCCAGCCTGGCCTCCTGGAGGTCGCCCTTCCTCCTGTCGGGACTGCCGTAGGCGAAGCTCTTGTTCTTCCCGGCGTCCCTGTAGATGTAGTGGTGCAGTTCACCGGACGGTTCGGGCATGGGCCTGTCCACAACCGCCCAGTAGTGCTTGTCTATCTTCCCGTCGCGGAACATCACCGACAGTCGGCTCAGCGCCTTGTCCGTCTTGGCCAGCACGACGATGCCGCTTGTGGGTCTGTCCAGCCTGTGGGGAAGCCCCAGAAAGACGTTGCCGGGCTTGGAGTACTTCTGTTTCAGGTAGAGCCTGACATCATCCATCAGAGTGGCATCCCCGGTCTTGTCCGCCTGGACTATCTCGCCGGGGAGCTTGTTCACTATGATGATGTGGTTGTCCTCGTACAGGACCCTTGATGCGATATCAGTCATCGACGTCGTCGAAGAGTCCCGGAACATCGTCATCGGACTGTTTCCTGGGGGCCTTCTGCTCCTTCCTGATCTCGGGTTCCGGGGTATCGGGCTCCACCACGACCTCCTCCGGTTCATCCGTGACGACCGGGGCCGTGCGCTCACCGGGTTCAACGAGTTTGCATGCCTTGATGCGGATCGATGCGATGTCCTTCTTGGAGATGGTCACGCCGCCGGCCTTGGCGCCCTTGACCAGGAAATCGGAGAACAGGAACGTCGACTCCTTGACGCGGGCCGGACCCTTGTATGTCACGGTCACTTCCGCGTTCGGGAGCACGGACAGCTTCTTGAGCGAGTTGTTCTCCGGATCCGGGAGGAGCTCGTACGTCTTGTTGAGGATGAAGCCGCTGAGCTTGCATCTCTTGATGTACGAGACCTTCGTCTTCCTGTCGGTGTAGATGGCCGTGAACACGATGTCCTCGAGGCTCTCCTTGTCCGCAAGCCCACAGTAGACTATGTCCTTTCCCACGAACAGCTTGTCCGAGACATTTGTGCAGTAGTACGTTCCGCTCTTCTGGATCACCAGGACCTTGTCGAACTCGGAGACCTTGAACAGGACGTTCCCGGTCCTGACATTGGTTCCCAGGTATCCGGTCAGCGCGTCGTACCTGAGGTCGATGTCCCTCTTGGCGACATCCCTGACATCCACGATGTTGAAGTCCGAGATGACGGTCCTGCGTTCGTGGCCCGATTCCCTGAGGTCGTCCTTGATGGAGTTCAGTGTCCTGATGGAGTACTCGTCCAGATGTCCCAGGTCGTAGTCCACCTGCCTGATGTCGGCGTTGATCTGGTCGATCTCCTCCTTGTTCTTCTCGATGTCGAACAGGGATATCCTGCGGATGGGTATCTTCAGCAGGCGGTCGATGTCCTCTTCCGTGATCTCGCGCACAAGCTGGTCCAGGTAGGGCTCGAATCCCGTCCTGATGGCCTGGATCACGGCTTCCTGCGTCCTTTTCTGCTCGATCCTCTTGTAGATGCGCTCCTCGATGAAGATCCTCTCCAGGGTCCTGATGTGCAGCTTGTCGAACAGGTGCCCGCGCTCGACCTCCAGCTCCTTCCTGGAGACCTCCAGGATGTGGTCCGCATGGTAGCGGATTATGTCGCTCACGGTGCAGACATGCGGGAGCTTGTCGCGTATGACCAGGCAGTTGACGGAAATCTTCTGCTCGCAGTCCGTGTAGGCGTACAGGGCGTCCACGATGTCCTTGGTGTATGTCCCCTTGGCCAGCGATATCTCGATGTTGACCTTGTCGGCCGTGAAGTCGCTGACGCTCTGTATCTTGAGCCTGCCCTTCTTGACGGCCTTGCCTATGGAGTCGATCATCTTCTCGCTGTCCACTCCGAACGGCAACTCCTCTATGACGATCTTCTTGGCGTTGGAGGTATCCAGCCTGGCCCTGACGGCGACCGAACCCAGGCCGTCCTGGTAGTCCGAGACATCCATGATGCCTCCGCCGGGGAAATCGGGATAGAGTGCGAAGGGCTCGCCCTTGATGGCCGCGATCTGCGCGTCGATGACCTCCAGCGCGTTGTGCGGCAGGATCTTGGTGGACATTCCGACGGCGATTCCCTCGGTGCCCTGGATCAGGACCACGGGGATCTTGGCCGGGAAGACCACCGGCTCCTTGTTCCTTCCGTCGTAGGACTCGACATACTCGGTGATCTCCGGGTTGTAGAGGACCTTCTTGGCGAACGGGAGCAGGCGGCACTCGATGTACCTGGCGGCGGCCGGGCCGTCACCGGTCATGAAGTTGCCGTAGTTCCCCTGCTTGTCTATGAACAGGTCGTAGTTGGCAAGGTTCACAAGGGCGGTGTAGATCGATGCATCGCCGTGCGGATGGTACTTCATGGTCGATCCGACGACGTTGGCGACCTTGTTGAAGCGTCCGTCATCGGTCTCGATCATCGTGTGCAGGATCCTGCGCTGGACTGGCTTCAGACCGTCCTCGATGTCGGGGATGGCCCTGTCCTTGATGACGTAGGAGGCATACTCTATGAAATTCTGTCTGAACAGATCCTTCGCGTTGGCCACTTCGCGCCTCCTTACACCAGGTTCTCCATGATGAAGTCACGCCGCTCGGGCGTGTTGTTCCCCATGTAGAAGTCCATGGCCTTGCGTGCCTCCGCAAGGCTGCCTATCGTCACCGGGATCAGGCGCATGTCCTCCCCGATGAACTGTCCGAATTCCTTGGCCGATATCTCTCCGAGTCCCTTGAACCTGGTGACCTCCGAGCCGCGGATCTGCCTCATCATGTTGTCGCGCTCCTCCTCGGAGTAGCAGTACGTCGTGACGCTCTTGTTGCGCACCCTGAAGAGCGGGGTGTCCAGTATCCACACGCGTCCGGCGTGGATCAGGTCCTCGAAATAACTCAGGAAGTACGTGAGCAGCAGGATCCTGATGTGGAAGCCGTCGATATCGGCATCGGTCGCGAATATGACCTTGGAGTACCTGAGGCCCTCTATGCCGTTCTCGATCCCCAGAGCGGCCATCACGTTGTACAGCTCGGCGTTCTTGTACATGTCGGTCATGGCCATGCCGTTGGTGTTGAGCGGCTTTCCGCGCAGGCTGAACACGGCCTGTGTCATGACATCGCGCGCTGTGTTCAGGGTTCCGGATGCGGAATCTCCCTCTGTGAGGAAGATCATGGACCTTTCGCCCATGTCCGCATGCGGTCCCGTCTGGCCCAGATGGAACTTGCAGTCCTTGAGCTTGGGGATGTTGATCGATATCTTCTTGGCGTTCTCCTTGGCTATCTTCTTGACCTCGGAGAGCTTCTTGCGGATCGTCTCGTTCGTGAGGATCTTCTGGTTCAGAAGCTGCGCGACATCGGGGTTCTTGTACAGGAAGTCCAGGATGGCCTCCTTGACCTCGTTGATGATGGGCATGCGGACCTCGGTGTTCCCGAGCTTGTTCTTTGTCTGGCTCTCGAAGACCGGCGTCTGGACCTTGATGGAGATGGCGCCGACGATACCCTCGCGCACATCCTGCGGAGCCCATGCGGATTTCTTGAAGAACTCCTTCACCCCGGCCAGGATGCCTTCCTTGAACGCGGCCTGATGGGTTCCGCCGTCGCTCGTGTACTGTCCGTTGACGTACGAGAAGTACGTCTCGCCGCTGAACTCGCGGGTATGGGTGAAGGCGAACTCGATCATCTTGCCCCGGTAGTGGATTATGTCGTAGATCCCGTTGTCCTGGACCTCCTTCTCAAGCAGGTCCAGCAGGCCGTG
>JBGUMQ010000074.1:0-52295 GCA_045116915.1 Sphaerochaetaceae bacterium
AACATCCCGGAGTAAAAACAGTTGCATCTGAAGAAACAGAAAGGGCTACGGCGGAAACCGTAGCCTCTTCTTTATTGTAGGATCGAAGAATCAAATCACCCCCTCCACTCTCAACTCAATTTCCATACTTTCTCCGCAATTCATCAAATGTTGTCTCTCCGGATATGTCTTGCACTTCAATCTTTCCACTGAGTATATCCATAAAGAAACTTGCGATGTTGTCAACTGTCAGTTCAGGACCGATATCTCCGGAGGATAGCGGAATGTTATACTGTCTAAGAATCTGACTACCAAGACTTGCAGACAAAATGATGAAGTGATTCTCGAAACTATTGAAATCAACCAAGTCACTGAGGAGGACTCTGTTCGCAACACTGTAACTGTGAACAACTGTCTGGAGCCCATCCGCACCAACAAGCGATGTTTTCTGAGAATCATTGAGTATGTCTACTAAAATCTTTCCTGTATTCGGTTTCTGCGGTTCATTTTTGAAAAGAGAGCCCAAATCTGCAATAGACAGATTGTAGAAAACTGTACCTGGAATGAATGACATCGGTTGTACACTGAATGCGGTTGGGAATAAAAGATAGTTGCATCCGCGGGATCTTACTTCCGGAGAATTGAAGGTTCCGATTATTGATGAATCAATTTCAAGTGTCTTCGATGAGAAAACTCCTCCAAGAACTACAACATTTTCCAGATATATATCGGCAGCAAAAATCGAACCAGCCACAAAACAGTTTTTCAGACGTACAGTTGCCGCATTAATATCTGATCCAAAAATACATAACCCTTTACTTGGCATCGCCGCCACCGCAGATGCGCTGGCAACAGCCTTCTCGAATTTCACATTCTTGACTAGATCCCCGAAAACATGAAGTTCCTTATTTGCGTATGTTGCAGATTTGAAGACAGATGGTCCCGTAGTAACTTCAATCGTATCGGAGTATACAGCTCCTTCGATTACAACATTTGAATCGACTTTAATCCTCTGACCCAGTTCATCGGCTTTTTTAGGCAGGATGGAGGATGTCACATGATTATCTTTGAGAATAATCAGATCACTTCCGAATATCACCTCTTTCATTTCTTTCATTTAATCGCCTCCTTTCAGTTAGTCTCAATACGGTCGGCATTCCTGAGCCTTTTCATCTCTTCATAAACCCTTTTGTCTGTCACCTGTTCCGCATATGCATTGAACTCTCGATCAATCAAAGCATCGATATCATCACTGGTTTTCCAATCCGTATCCGATTCCCTGAAGAATTGTTCAACAGCATCGCAGACCTCTTTCTGTGGGACCTCATCAGTTACATAGCACTTGAATCTTTTTCCATCGGGATCCTCAAGCTGAGAGAATATCACTGGCACATATACCATTTCTCCTTCTTCTGCACAGCTTTTTTCAAAAGTCACTCGTTTTGTGTTTCTGGAGAACCTGAGGTCTTTCGATACATTCTCCAGAAGATCTCCTATGACACCCCTTGTATTACTCTTCAGACTTGACAAAACAATGCGGTCAGATGAGACACATCCCTCATTTGCAGAGGTCACAAAGCCACCGACTGCCAGTCCGGGCACCCGGAGTTGTCGGTCAGTTATTTCTGAAGAAATATCAAAGGCCTTCTGATTCAGCGCAAGAATCCTCTTCCTGCATTCTTCATCCAAATCTTTGAATATCTTGACATACCGGCTACTGATCCTGTTATAGTCGCTACTCATCGTTTCCTTCTGCTGTGAAATTCTTTCTGAGTAGTCTTTCAACAATGCCATATGGGAAACGATGATGTTTTTGAGCCTAGCCGAATCCTGGCTTATTTCGCTCCTAACAACTCCGAAGAAACCGTTTACTATGTGGTTGGATACATCTTCTGCCGTTTTTGCGATTTCAGCGCATTGTGCACCATTCATTGCCACAACGGCGCCTCCGAGACGATCCATTCGGTCATTACAATTATCCACACTCTCATCAAAGGGTTCAGTATCTACATAAATGGTATATGTGATGGGAACGTCGCCTGAATAATGTGCATACCCCGAATAACTAGCAACACCTCCATTCTGACTGGCACCATATCTAACCGTTCCCGAGTATGGAACAGACCCTTCATAATGGGCATATGCTCTGTAGGATTGTGAGTAGCTCATTCAACGCCTCCCAGACTTTTGAACTTCGACTCTTTATAGAGCCTGAGAACCTCATTTCTGAGCCTTTCATCAGCAATATCATGGCCACATTTCTCGATAAAGCATTGATTAATCCGATCAGATTCGGAAGAATCACACTCAACCCAATCCATGTTCTTTGTGTTAAGAACTGAATTCACTTCCTGAACAGCCAACGCACCATTATCTGGGGCATACACCTTTGAAATAAAAGACTCTCGACTGACAAGACTCTCTGTTTCCGAAATAATAACAGGTACATACTCAATCTTCAGTGATTCAATAGCTCCATCCTCAAGCATATCGGATACCATTTTATCCCGGTCGATGTTATTGTTTACATCATCACTGAGATATCCTATTGTTTTCGAGGATTTGGCTTTCAAGTGAGCCAGCTGTATACTGTTTTTGAGAATCTGAGAATCCTGATCAAAGAGAAGAGTGGTTGCTGAATCATTTCTGACTTGTCTCATGGAATTCCGCTGGTACTCTGCAACTTTCACAGAAGGACCATCCAACTCCTTGATTCTCGTCTCCAGAGCTTTGTCAAGGTTTTTGAATAGTTTTGCATATCTTGCGGAAATACGATGGTAATCCCCCTCCATGGTTCCCTTTATAGCCGTTATATCACCCCTGAATTTCTGCATCTTAGCCAACTGGGAGGTTATTCGACTCGAACATGCAGCCATCTTCTGTGTAAGCTGGGATGCAAGCATTATATAGAATCCCTTGTCGACATTGTCACAGATCTTCTTCGAAGCAGCTTGCTCTGCTGCAATCACCGCAGCCTGCATCGCAACAATCGCACCAGTGACCCTGTTTACATTGCTGGAAACAGAATCTACCGAATTGGCCATAGGACGGGTATCTACCGTAAATGAATAATCATTCATAACTCACCCCTCCATCATTTGTTCTTCTCATTGAAGTCTTCATCGGAATCCTCTACGAAAACCGCATCCTCTTCCTGTTCACAATCTTCATCAGTTGATTCTTCATCATCAAAAACATCTGTATCTGATTCTTGTTCTACAGAATCATCATCGGAAGTATCTTCTTCCAATTCGGATTCTTCCTCCTCAGATTCTTCATCCTCGGGCTCTTCGGATTCCACTTCTTCTGACACGGGTTCTACAGACTCAGATTCTTTTGGCTCGTACTCTTTGTATTCCTCCTCTCCTTGAGACTCTTCATCCATATCCTTTTCCTCTGGAACATCTTCTTCGGTTTCTGAATCCTCGGGCTCGGCCTCAGCTTCCATATCGAAAGATTCATCTTCCTCGTCAGAAACAAGGTTTTCTTTCTCCTCTATGATTCTTAACGCATCATTTGCTTCTTTATTGACACCTATAACGAAATCCTCCATCAATGAAGGCTCCATTGATGGCTCAGGAGGCAACTCTGCATTGGCAGCATAATATGGGTTGATCTGCACTAGTTTGCGTCTTCTCTCATCAAGGCTCTGCATCGTTTCCGAAGTCTGTGCACGCGCGAAATCACGGCTCAACGAATCTCTAAGACTGGCTTCATAAAGTTCGATTCTATTGAACTCGTCACCCTTACGCTCGATATCCTCGGTGAGTCTGTCCATGAAGTCTTGGAACTCATCCCTGGTTTTGTTACACTGCTGGGCCTGTATCTGGAATCCTGCAATCTGCTCCTCGGAATTCTCAAGCTCCTCAACCTGACCGTCGGACTGGCCGGCAGACATCTTATCAAGGGTATTCTTGTAACTCATGTATGTCTGGAATGCAGTATTGTACTCAGCGTATGCATTCGTTATTTCTGTAACAAGTTCCTGACCTCTTGCCCTGTTATCTCTGAATGCAAGTTCAATATCCTGATTCCACTTGTTCAGATAATTCATCTTCTGATCCTTGATATTATTGTAGATCTTCAGACGCTCAATCCTTGTCTCGTTGAGGAGGTTGTTCAAGACCGGCATAAGGACCTCTTCCTGTACCTGATGCATTCCGAACGGGTAATTTGTTCTGCTACCGTCTTCTGCATACCATGCCTGCGAAAAAAGTTCATATCTGACTAAAGAGCTTTTCTTGAGATTGAAAGGCTGGTAGTCCTCTCCTCCATCCTGATAATTGAATGTTGCATTCCTGATACGTTCTATCTCATCTGCCTCAAGAACTGGTGAATAATGATTGTAACCAGATTTCAAGACACCGGCCAAAATCATATTCGAATAATCGAGAAGTTTGCTGACACTATTTGTCTTTACATCAGTTAGTATCTGTACGGAGTCTCCAAGCTGTTTTATCAAATTCTTGAAGTATTTTATATTTCCGCCGGCTTCGTCCTGAGCATTGATGCTTTTCTTGATTTCGTTTATTTCTGAGAACTTGTTGAGTTTCTCATCGTAATCCGATACATCAAACACGTTAACAACCGGTCTTCCCTCTGTTTCTGTGGTGGCATACTCCTTCAAGAATTCATCTTCTGCTGAATTAGGCTCAATTACAGGAAGAGAGACTGATAAAACATCACTATCCGAAAGAAGATACGAAATATTTCTAACCTCCCTGTCTATAGTTCCGATGTAATCATGCATAGTGACGTTCTGCATGCTAACCGAGTAATCAGAACTGTCGATTTGCTCTGCATTCTCATTTGATTCAACAACAGGGACATTGCTGAGTTTTTCCTCCAGTTCAGAAAGGCTCTCCTTAAACTCGTCAGGTTTATGAAGAACAGAAATAGAGAATTTCGTATTCTCGACTGTTCCCGTATGATCAACAAGGAAGCTCTTCCCCTCAAAAGGGACCCTACTTGCAACGGGAACCAAAGCAACTCCCAGTTTTGAAACCTTATAGTCTCGTCTGATGTTCTTTTTTTCATCTTCAAGAACGGTAATCTTCTCTTTTTCTGCATCAGAAAGCTTTTTATTCTTCTTCGATTGAAGAAACTTAACCAAGGCGAAGATTCCAAGGCCAAGAGCCACTGCCAGAAGTGCATAACCAATGTTGTTTTTCAAAAACAACAGCAGAACGCCGCCACCTATTGCACAGATAGCACAAAAAACAATACCTAGAATTCCACCTGTCTTTGCTTTCTTTGAGGCTTTTATAAGATCTGAGATATTCCGCTTTTTCTCCTCAATCTGACGCTCAAAGTTCTTCTCTTCGGCAACAATAGCCTCAGCTGCATTCTTGTAATAATCAAACAAAACTTTTGCTTCATCCTGATAAATGCTGGACGATTCTGCAAAAACCTTTCCTCCCATTTTTCCCTCCTCTGAGATCTTAATTGAGAATTCTTTTTCGTTCTTTAATAAGTAATTTCAGTTCCATGCAGATGGGTTCCATTTCGGTAGCTTCCGCATTGGCCTTTACAAGAGCCATCAATTTCAGAACCTCGTTGACTATTTCATGTTCCAGTTCCTTTGCATGCGGATTTTTGCACGGAGAAAGATAACGAATGTCCTCTTCGATGTCGGAAATACTTCCTTTTACTACGTTGTATTTCTCTGATAAATTTGAGGCTCTCACATTGAGACTATTGAGCAAGCTTCTAAGACTACTGATATTCCCGGCGAGATCAGTCTGATCATCAGATACTCTCTTGATTTTTCTGGAAACAACGGTTGCCACCAAAATATACAGGAGCCAAATGAGCACAAACACCAGTTGAAGGACAACAGCAACAGATACTGCTACAACCTTATAGCCTGTCAAGAATAGAAGGCCTATGGTGAGTGCTGAAAAAACAAGTCCCCCCCTATACAAAAACAGAATAGCGTAGATTCTTCTGTCTACATTCCCAAGATTGATCCTCATGCAAAAAAGGGATGCTACAAATAGCATATAGAGAATGGGAATATTAATCCAAATATACTTCTCGGTTGAGGAAGCTTCATCCTTTGGTCCCCAGCATAGAAAAGCAATAAGAATAATTGCAAGACCAACGACTATTATCAAGGATTTGACAATAATTGAAGTTTTTTTCATGTTTCCTCCTCAAATCAGTTTATTTCCGCATTTATTGCAAAACCTGGTACCAGGAGAAACAGTAGAACCACATCTAGGACAACTATTTGAATTCGCTATATAGGCATTATTCATATTATTGCCCAACAAAGAAGCACCACATGTCACGCAACGACGTGAATCCTCAGAATTATCGGAACCACACATTGGGCAGGGATTGTATCTATGTCCGCAATTCGGGCAAAAAGCTGATGATGACGGAAATTTTTTAGAACAACTTGAACAGAAAACCATCTTGCCTTGTTGTCCCGCTGCAGGTATTGATCCATTCATCGGTCCGGGTTGCATCTGTCCCTGGCTAGGGAACTGGCCGCCAGAATTTGTTGGTTGCATCATTGCTGCGCCGAATCCTCCGTTCGAATTAGCCATCGCACCAGTCATCATCAGTGCTCCTAACGCACCCATTGAGGAATTACCCATACCGCCTATTGCATGATTCACTGTTCCGAAGCCCTGCTTCTGCTGCCATGTGTAGCCTGCAATGTTCTGTGCAGACCTGTCTGCCATAGCCTCACTGATTTTCTGTCCTTCGGATGTAGTTGTATCAATATCAACCGAAGTAATGTAATACCCCGTCAGCTGAAAACCATAATTCTCCCAAAATTCAGTAAGAGGTTGCTTAATAAATTCAGACAGTTGGTCGAGATATCCCGAGATGGCCATAACCCCAACCCTGTTACTGTTCATGAAAGAGATTATTGCACTCTTTGTCTTGGCCTCCATGGCCCCTTGGAAGTGGCTGGTAAGCATTTTGGAGTTGAATGCCGTAAGTGTACCTACGAGTTGGACAAGAAATCTCTCCGCGTCCTGGACTTTGAGTCCATATCTTCCTGCCGCAACAATCGGAACCATCTGTCCGTATTCAGGATCTAGGAAACGCATTGAACTTGTTCTCCAATCAATAGTAAGTGGAGCAGCTTTATTAACGAACCAGACTTCAGCGAAGAAAGGGTTTTTTCCGCCAAAAGGAATACCGTAAAGCTTTCTAAGGATGGGCAAATTCTCTGTATCGAGAGTATGTTTCCCAGGACCGAATTTTCCAACAATCTTTCCTTTCGAAAAGAGAACAGCTTCCTGACTTTCACGGACTACAAGTTGAGTAGCAGTTGAAAGATTATTCTCAGGGAACTTATACGCAAACACATCATTCGATGAAGGTTGCCAATCCACCATATCAATGAGTTTCAAACCAAATCCCTCCTTCTTTGCAAACACAACAGGGCAAGAGAACTAAAATAACAATCAATACTCCTCATGCACATTGGTTGGCTAAAACACAATTATTGTACCATCGCCACTCGCCTCAAGCAAGTAAAATACTCACCTATTGGCATCATGTTGACATTTCATTTAATTCCTGTATCAACAGTATTTGAGTTATTTCGAATCACAGGAGAGCAACTCAAGAGATGCTTGGCTAGAACAATGAAAAACTGCAAAAAAACATGATTGCAGTTACGATTCTCTGTTGTGTCTTGTGTTTACCAGTTTGCTCGGGGAGAAAGAGGCTGGAATCACATATTCTTATTTCCAGATAGTCAGATAGTTTTCGATGGAGTATGCATTCCATTATCGGGAGAGAAAAGGGGCTGTCGCGGAGTAGCGATAGCCCCTTTCCAATTGATTTCATACAGAATATGGGTCAGTCCCGTTTGCTACTTCCCACCCGTCTGATGCACCATCGCCATCGGTATCCCAGACAAGAGGATTTGTAAAGTATATGAGTATTTCCTCATAATCGGTAAGACCGTCGCTATCAGTATCTGCATTGTATGGATCGGTTCCGTTCATCTGTTCAACCAGGTCGGAAAGACCATCGCCATCGCTGTCCTGGGTCGAAGGATCCACATCTGTGAACGTAAAGTCAGCAGAGCCGGCTATTATGGAGTTGCCGTCTGACACAAGGAGTACTACCGTATGTGCTCCGGTATCAAGTGAAGTCAGTATCAGGTCTTCATACGGACCGTAAGGGCCAAGCATCTTGCCATCAAGTATCCATGCACAGGTTTTACAGACAAAGCCTGAAATAGTAGCGGAGACATTGACTTCTGAAGCGACATCAACAGTCAAGACTACTCCACATGGGACGAATTCCTGTTCAAATAGAACAGATGATCCTTGTCCATTATCAAACAGCCATGCATCATAACACGCAGTTGAATCCGCTATAGTTCTTACTGTGTTGACATCAATCACATTTCCATCCGTCTCATCGATGACTTTGATTACATAAAAACCATTCTGCAAATTGCAGATACATGAATAGCTGCCAGATGAAAACGCAAAATCAAAGATGTACTGCTCCCCTGCCGGATTCTCTGCAATACACGAAAGATTCCGCCCCTCTTTTCCGTGGATTACATATTCCACAGAACCGATTCCACTTCGCTCAGATAAACGAACAGTGGTTTTGCAGACCTGTCCCGGGATAACATAACCATACGCCTCACCGTATGCGAAGCAAATATCCGAATTGTTGTAAGCGGATACAAGTATTTTGTAGAAACCAGGAGCAACGACATATTCCCAATGTGTTTCCGACGGGTCCATTACTTCGTCAATTAGAAGCATTTCCGTATCCCGGTAATAAATCCGAACTGTATAGTAATCAGGATCCAGAGAAGTTGTCTGGATACCTCGTTCCAACGAGTTGTCAATTTCAAGAGTAAGACTTCCGTTTTCCGAAAAGCCTTCTGGACTGCAACTCACAAGAACAAGAACGGCAAAAGCAAGAGTAACAACAAATGATAGTATTATTCTTTTCTTCATGTGCTTGAATGAAATGAAGTGGTATTCCGGCATGCCGGAATACCACGGTTCTGGTACTCAATCTCCAATCATTCCTGTGGGATTAAGAGGAGTCTTTGTTGGATCTGTAGGATCGGAAATCATGTTCGCAAAGACAAGAACCTTTTCATCGGTGATGTATTTGAACAACTGTAGTTCCTCGCCATCCAGATATCCATCACCGTCACTGTCTGTGCTGTCTTTGTCCATTGAACCGGCGACAATCATGGTCAGCAAAGCTTCAAGATTCTTCTCATAGTAATCCGGGATGCCGTCGGAGTCGGAATCTGTCAGTATATCAATCACAATGCCAATATCTTTATATATGGCTGCAAGACCAGAGACATCAGTAGAAGACATTGACATGCCTCCCGGTACGGAATCTGCAATACTCTGCAAAACAGAAGCATCATATCCGCCAAATCCAACAGTAAACGCGATTGCATTACTTGAGACCAGTGCGGCTTTAGCCTGATTCAGTGTTTTTGTTGTTGAGCCGTAATACACGTTTTTCCCGTCAGTTAAGACAACGACGAATCGTCCTGTTGTGTTGTCTGTCGGTGAAGACAAGAACAAATTCGCTGAATCATATACGGCTTTGTACAGCTCTGTCAGTCCATCATTGTTAAAATACGTAGATGTCAGATATCCCTTGACCAGTTCCTTATCCTTGGTCTGTTTGCACAATGTAGTTACATTATCGTCAAACCGGACTAAAGACAGTGTTGTTCCGGCAGGAAGTTGGTCTATGAAGTTTTTTGCAACAGTCAATCTGGTTTTTTGAGGATCATTACCACTTGTTCCACTACCCAGACTTCCTGAATCATCGATTGCGAGAACAACCTCAACCCCATTCACAGTAGTCATCGATCCATCATCGGAAATAAGCCTGTCCCTCCAACCCGGGTTGTTGGGATTATCCAAGATATCTTTGTTTACAAGGATGTATTTCGAGAAATGGTTTACAGTTGCACAGACTGTGTTGCCGCTTCTAGTGGAAGGGATAATCTCTGCAGTCATCGTGGTCTCGTTCAGGTACACGACCTGAGGATCAAAAGCATCACCCGAATTCAAAGCTTCATCATACTCAAAGCTTATCGTTGCTTCCTGTATATCGCCCTCAATCTTGAACTCATAAGCACTACCGATGGCACCATAGAGACTGCCAAGAGTTCCTTCCTCAACCTTGCTGACTTCCAGAGTCTGAGCCTGTTCTCCCGACAAACCCTTGATTGAGACTCCTACCGACACTTCCTCTGCCGGATCCTCGATAACAGTCTGAACATCGAAAGATGTTTCAGCCACCAAAGGATCAAATCCGTTCTGAATCTCCCAGAAATCGTTCGCACCGTCGCCGTCTGTATCGGCATTAGTTGGATCTGTTCCGTATATCAGCTCGACATAATCCGCTAATCCATCACCATCACTGTCCGTCGAATAGGGATCATAGAGAATGTCAATACTCTCAGCCCATACAACATCGCCGCTTTCGACCATCAGTGCAATCACATGAGGACCAACATAAAGCGCAGGATCTGCAGCATCTATCTCAAGATCCTCATAATCGGCAGACAATCCCAATGGAACACCGTCCAGAATCCAGTATGACTTCCAATCCCCTGTCATCGAAACATCGGCCTTAACGGAAATACCCGTATCAAGCATCTCGTAATTCAGGGAAATCTTGGGGGTCGGCACTATATCGTTGATTATCGAGAACGACCCGTCGACAGAGACAACAATCTGACTCTGACACAGAACCGTCTTGTTCGCGACAACCCTTATCGTGTCGGTCTTGAGAACTATTCCTGTTGTCTTATGAATTATTGAATATACGTAGAAACCCGGCTTGAGAACAAAGCTTCCGTTGTATGAACCGTTTTCATGCAGGAGGTCGCCCTTATATACCATGGTACCTGAAGAGTCGGTAATCTCATATGCCAAATCTGCATCACCGTCGGAAGTCAGATCAATGATGAAATATCCATCGCCATCCACTTCCTCAACTGTGACGGAGACAACTGTCTTGATTCCCGACATCACCGTCGTATTATTCTCTCCGTGTCCAATGAGAACGTCATCTTCATTGTAAGCGTCAACCTTGACGATGTACACTCCGGGTGTGAGAGAAACATCATACTGGAATGCATCCCCACTTTCAAAGAATACCTGCACCCCTCGCATAGTTTCGACAGAAACATTGAAATGATGAACATCCATCGAAGTTGCCTCAATACCACGGGAATTCCATGTTTCAACAACAATACTGAGATATCCATTATCGTTTTGAATAAAACATCCTGCCATCAGAATGATTGATACAAACAGAATGACGGAAATTAAAAATGCATTTTTCTTACTAAACATGCAATCTCCTTACATAAAAAAGGATTTCGTGAAGAATGCCAGAAACCCCATGTTTACACACTGATGATGTCAGAAACCAAAGCCCAATCCGATTTTTGCTTTTACTCCGGAGTATCTTCTCCTTTCGGAGAAATCAATGGTGAAAACATCCGAATAGCTATCACTCAAATAGATGTCCTCCCCCCAAATTGAATAGGATGACTGAGCACTAAAATTGACACATAAAGACTCGGTCAATCGCAGGCGGAGATCCGCCCCGATTCCAAGTCCGAATACTTCTTCAAGCAAAAAGAAACTAGAAGAACTGTAAATATCGAGGTCAACCGACAGACCTGCGCCAAGAATAATGTCAAAAGTGGAACTTATGGGAATCAAAAAACCTATTCCACCAAGTTCGTGAGTCAGAATATTCAACCTTTTGGATAAATCAATTTTCACCCACTCACGACTTGTAGTAAATTGACGCGTAACAAGAGTCATTGTCAAATGACTGTAAAACCCTACTGATGACGATTCACCATTGGCTCTGATTGTGGATAAACCGATATTAGGACCAAAATACGTGTATTTTTCGCCGGATGAACTAGTTCTTGTGTCCGCTGTATAACCGACAGAGAAAACACTGCTTCCCTTCATTGCAGTCAGTGACATGCAGGATACAACGACCACAATCAAAACTGCGATGACTTTCTTCATAAAACAACCCCCATCCTTATTTCAAATAAAACATGTTCATGTAAAGAAAAAAGAGTCTGTTGCAATCACCCAGAGCACTGGGTTTCGCAACAGACTCCTCCGATTATTGCTCGCGAAGGTTGTAATTACCGATATTCTCAATATCGACGTCACCACTGATTGTAATCTGGGAAATCTCATCCTCCGGCAGGGCCCCGGGGAAAACCATAATGACTTTTGCCTCGCCGACCTTTTCACCGGGCAACTCAATTTCAGCACCGGTTTGCGGATTCTTGATTACTCCACCCTTCTTGTAGACATCGAAAGTGGTTCCCGTCTTGATTCCAATCGATTCGCCACCGACGATGTAGAAGTTTCCGGAATCAGCAATGATTTCTGTCTTCCAAGGATCTTCATCACATGTTTCAATAATGTTTGCAATCAGGCTGTCGATTGCTGCATCAATTGCCTTCGACTCAAGAGACGCAGGATCATATCCGCTTCCTCTGACAGATGCTCCTTTATAGCTGAAACTTGTAGCTGTGTTGTTGGAATTACCCTGGCCTTCCTCTGAATAGATGATCTGGCCTGTGCTTGTATCAATCAGTCTGAGTGTTACAGATGCCTCAACGGTTTTGGATGCTGTCGAGATTCCGAAGAAGCTACCGCCTGATGTTTTTGTCGCAACAGAATTGACCGATCCGACAATCATGTACTGGGCAAGGTTCTTCTGGATTGCACTGTTACCCGTAGACTGAATGTAGTTCTGAAGTGTATCGAATGCGGATTCTTCAAATACAATAAACTTTCCAGTGGCCTGCAACTTGTTCACGAGCGTATCATATGCAGCTCTTCTATATGCATATGAATCAACATCGGAAAGTGCAGTTGAGAACTCGGCAACGGAAATAGTCTTCTTGATAGCAGGCGAATCAATCGTCTGATGAAGATTCTTGTTAAGAGAACCACCCTTCTCAGCATTGACACTAGTCGAAGTCGTTGTTCCACAGGAAACAGCGATAATCAATACGAAAGCCAGCAAAGCCAGCAAACCTACGGTCTTTTTCATCTTTTTCCTCCCATATAGATTCGTTGTGAAAAAACTTATGAGGGAATTGTATTTCATCTACTCGCTCAAAGCAAGCGTTTTACTCGCTAGTAACAAAAAAATCTGACCACCAGGAATTATACAAAACATAGACGATTGTTTATCTTTTTCAGATTCCACTTATGGGATATTGCCCTTCTATTAGGTTCACGGCACCTGTCCCCGGCATTTTTCCATGCCAAGCACACTATTTTTCATCACACCTCGCTATTAGCAAGTAAAATACTCGCTATTTAATGCCTATATCAACAGTATTTGGACTAATCTGAACGTTATGAAAACTACTCAAGAGATTCTTATCCGGAACATGAAGACTCTGAGGAAAAACCGGTCGTGGTCGCAGTTGAGGCTTTCCGTCGAGTCTTATGTTTCCCCTGGGATGATCGGTGAGATAGAGACAGGAAAGAAGTATCCATCTCTTGAGACACTCGACAAGATCGCCTCGGCTTTCGGTATTCAGACGTACAAGCTTATCTACGATTACGAGAATGCAGAGGAAGAGAACCGGACACGGGAAGAGACCAAGCAGAAACTGATAAAGATGATTTCCGAGATGTGATTATCGGCTGATCAGGTTGGAGTGTTCAATATCTTGCCATGCTCTTCTCGAAGAGGTCGAACGACTTGGAGACTATGGCGTTCATGGCGAAATAGAAGATGCCCGCGATGAAGATGGGCAGGACGGAGAACATCCTTGCGCTGGCGTTCTGCGCGGACCTGAAGAGCTCCGCGACTCCGATCGTCTGGGCAAGGGCCGTGTCCTTGACCAGGGTGACGACCTCGTTGCCTATGGAAGGAAGGACCGTTCTGATGACCTGTGGGAGCTTCACGAAGAAGAATTCATCGCCTTTGTTGAGACCCAGGACATAGCAGGCCTCGTGCTGGCCCTTGTCGATGCTCTGCAGCCCTCCCCTGTAGATCTCGGCGAAATAGGAGCTGTAGTTCAGGACAAAGGCCACGATGCATGCGGTGAATCTCGGGAACGAGACACCGAAGATGTAGAATGGTGCGAAATAGACGAACAGGAGCTGCAGGATCAGCGGCGTGCCGCGCATGATCATGATGAAGACCTGTACGGGCACGCTGATGAACTTGTGCCGGCTCATCCTTCCCGCCGCCACGATGAATCCCAGGGGCAGCGAGAAGACAAGAGTCAGGAAGAAGATCAGCATGGTCTCGTCAAGAGACCCCAGCATCTGCAGGACAACCTGTCCCATCGCTTACTTCCCTATGACGGTGATGTCGGCGCCGAACCACTTCTCGGCGATGTTCGCCATTGTTCCGTCACCGACCATGGCCTTCATGGCGTTCGTGACGGCGTTGGCCAGGGCTTCCTCACCGAGCCTGAAACCGACGGCGTATTCCTCGTTGGCAAGTCCTTCGGAGAGGATGCGCATGGGCTTGGCCGACTGCTTGATGGCGTAGTTGGCCACCAGGAGGTCCATGATGACGGCATCGCATCCGCCTGCCTCGAGGTCCATCAGGGCCGTGAGGTTGTCCTTGAGCTCCACAACTCCCTTGAGGGATTTCTTGAACTCGGGCGAATCGTCGAGGGCATCGGCTGCCGAAGAACCGGCCTGGAGTCCGACGGTCTTTCCCTTGAGGTCGGCAAGTGTCTGGTACGGGGAATCGTTAAGGACGATCACGACCTGAGCGTTGTTGACATAGGCCTCGCTGAAGGTGAGGCTCTTCTTCCTCTCCTCTGTGACGGTGAAGCCGTTCCAGATGCAGTCGATCTGCTTTGTCGCCAGCTCCTGCTCCTTCGCGTTCCAGTCGATCGGCTGCAGGATGAGGGTGACTCCGAGACGGGCGCAGACCTCCTTGGCCACATCGATGTCGAAACCGACGATCTCGTTGTTCTCGTCACGATATCCCATGGGCGGGAACGAGTCGTCCAGACCCAGGACGAGGTTTCCCTTGCCCGTTATGTATTCAAGGCTGTTGTCCGGTCCGAATTCCTTGGAACCGGCAGCGAAGACCGTCGCAGAGCACAAGAGTGCGAGAATGATGACGATAGCTTTCTTCATTTTGTCTCTCCATTGCGGCAAAGCCGCTCAAATAGTGTTCATTTTTCATATTTATACAGTTTTCTTGCATAAATGTGAATACTTCTAGACAAGCATCATCCTGTCGTTGTCCAGGTTGCGGCCTGCGGCCTCCCTGAACCTGTCCAGCAGGTCCGACACCTTCAGGCCTTTCCTCTCCTCTCCGGAGACATCGTAGATGATCCTGCCCTGATGCATCATGACCGTCCTGTTGCCCAGGTCCAGCGCGCTCTGCATGTTGTGCGTGATCATCAGGCATGTGAGCCTGTTGTCGTCGACTATCTTCCTGGTCAGCTCAAGGACCTTCTCCGATGTCGACGGGTCCAGAGCCGCGGTATGCTCGTCCAGAAGCAGCAGCTTGGGAGGATTGAAAGTGGACATCAGGAGCGTCAGCGCCTGTCTCTGACCGCCAGAAAGAAGTCCCACAGGCTGGCGCATGCGGTCCTCAAGGCCCATTCCCAGGACGGAAAGGCGCTCGCGGAAGGCCTCCTTGTCGGCTTTTGACACCTTGCTGAGCCATCCGCCGTGACCTGCGGCCAGCGCCAGGTTCTCCTCTATGCTCATGCCAGGAGCCGATCCGCGCATGGGATCCTGGAACAGGCGCCCTATCGTCTTGGCCCTGGCGTGCTCGGGCTTGAACGTGATGTCCTCCCCGTCCAGCACAATCGTGCCGCTGTCCGTGAGGAACGTGCCGCAGATGGCGTTGAACAGCGTCGACTTGCCCGCCCCGTTGGCTCCGATGATGGAGATGAAATCCCCGTCGTCGACCTTGAGGCTCACGTGAGAGAGCGCAACCTTCTCGAACATCGACTTGGCGTTGAAAGTCTTGCAGACATCATTGAGTTCAAGCATTCCTGTTCCTCCCCGATGCCCGGCGGATCCTCCTGAATTCAGGGAACCTCTTCTTGAAATAAGGTCCGGCGATCGCGATTATGACGATGACGGACGATACCAGCTTGAGCATGTAGGCCGGAAGGTTGAACCTGAGGGCTATCGTGTACACCAGACGGAACACGAACGCGCCCAGGACTGCTCCCACGGCCCTCTTGCCGATTCCGCCCTTGCCCATGAAGGCCCTTCCGATCAGAAGCGATGCCAGGGCGATGGTGACCATGCCCGAGCCTATGGTGACGTTGACCGATTTCTGGCTCTGTGCGAGAAGGCATCCGGAAAGCGCTGTCAGCGAGTTGGACAGACAGAGCCCGACGATCGTGGTGAACGCCGGGTTGATGGATGACGATCTGACCATGTCGGGATTGTTTCCGGTCGCGCGGATGGCAAGGCCGAGCCTTGTCCTGAGGAACCATGTCAGCGCAAGAAGCGCGGCGGCGACCACGATGACCACGACCACCAGCCTGTACTGGGGCCCCAGGAAGGTTCCCTCCAGCAGCATCCTGGCCTTGGTGAACACCGTCTCCGTCCTGTTCATGTTCAGAAGCGATGCCCCGCCCATGATGGCTATGTTCACGGAATAGAGTCCCGTGTTGACGATGATTCCGGAAAGAAGGCTGTCGATGCCCATCTTGGTCTGCAGCAGTGCGGTTATGCAGCCGGAGACCATGCCCACGCCCATTGCGGCGAGGATGGACAGGTACGGATGGCCGGAAATGGCCACGACAGCACCGACGGCCGCTCCCAGTGTGAAGCAGCCGTCAGTCGAAAGGTCGCATACGTTGAGCATGGAATAGCTCAGGAACAACGCAAGGACCGTAAGTGAGCTTATCAGCCCCAGCTCGAGCGCCGTGGCGCCGAGCCCGAGTATTGTGGTGAACATCTTCTACCCTTGTATCAGAAGGATTCCGCGGTCGTGATGGGGACGACCTTGGTGCAGTACGGACCGAACTTGGCCGCAAGAGCATCGAAATCATATCCCAAAACAGCGGCTGTCTCAACATTGACCGTTGCCGTTCCGTTGTCGAATGTCCTGACGGGCATTGTCTGCGGCTTGGCGCCGTCCAGCAGGATCTCGGCCACCATGTCGCCGGTGACCCTTCCGAGGTTGGCGTAGTCTACTCCGTATCCGAGGAACGCGCCGTTGAGAGCGAACGAGTCGGCACCTGCGTAGTGCGGGATCCCGGCTGCGGCCAGAGCCTCGTAGATCGAAAGCTCGGCGGTCATGATCGTGTTGTCGGACGGAGTGAAGACGGCATCGACCTTGTCGGCGATAAGGGCCTTGGCGGCGAGGATGACCTCATCCACGGTGGTCCCCATCCTCTCCACGACCTCTATGCCCTTGGCCTTCAGATATGCCTTGGCAGTGGCGATCGCCGTTGTGGATGAATCCTGTCCTGCATCGAAGAGGAGCCCGACCTTCTTCGCATCCGGATTCAGGGCGAAGATCAGGTTCATGACGGCATTGGTGTCCAGGAAGTCCGATGTACCGGTGATATTCGCACCGGGAGCATCGAGGGAGGCCACGATTCCGGTTGCAAGCGGATCGGAGACGGCAGCGAACACGACGGGGATCCGGTTGTCCTCGGTAGCCGCCTGCATCTGCATCGCCACTGGGGTCGCGACACCGACCATGACATCGACCTTGTCGGCGATGAAGTTGGCGATGATCTGGCTCATGACGTTGGCATCCGCATTGCAGTTGTCATACTTGATCCTGATCTCGACTCCCCTCTCCTGCGCTATGGCGGCGAGCTCCGACCTGATGTTGTCGCAGATCTGATTCAGCGACGCATCATCGACGAAATTGCAGATTCCGACCGTGTAGGTCTTCTTTCCGGAATCGGAGGATTCCTTGCTTCCACCTGCGAAAACGGCCGAGACCGCACAAAGCAAAACCATAAGAATGACAACTGTTTTTTTCATTTCGTGTACCTCACTGCGCTTATGTTTCTATAAACAGAAACAAAAGTCAAGGGGTTTTCCGAAAAAAGTTTCTATATACAGAAACATTCTTGCCAAAGAAAACGTCCGGGAGGTTTCCCGGACGCTTCACACTAAAAGGAGGTATATTGAAAAAAACTGTTGCTCTGCCTTTTAATTAGCAAGTACCGTGCCAAGTCCTCCGATATGCGCTTAAAGGCCGGAAAAAGGGTGAAAAAAGGCGAAAATGCAGGTTTTCCACTCTCCTGGAATGCATCCAGGTGTGAAAAAAAAGAAAACAGTGTGAAAAAAATTCACACTGTTATATCAGTTCAGTTTGTTCGCCGGGCATTCAACCCTTCTTTATGCGTTTTACCAGCGTCAGGATGTTCTTACCGTCCTTGCGTTCGTACAGGACATCGTCCATGGATTTCTTCACCATGAAGATCCCCAGCCCTCCTATCTGCCTGTCCTCGGCTGAAAGGGAGACATCAGGGTCCTCCTTGGCCAGCGGGTTGAACGGAACGCCCTTGTCCTCGAACGAGATCGAGACGATCGCATTGTCGCTGTCGAGCGAAGCCGAGATGACGGCCTTGCCGACTTCGGGGCTGTATGCGTAGTGCGCTATGTTGACGAATATCTCCTCGACAGCCACATCGATCTGCATCATCTCCTTCATCGGGCAGCCGTTCTCCTCCAGGATGCCGTCGACAAAGCCCATGACCTGGTCCAGGTTCTCCAACCTTGCATCCAGTTCGAGGCTCTTCTTCTCCCCGTCATCGGGAACTCCATTGTATCTGAAGCACAACATGGTCATATCATCGAACTGCTCGGCATCGCCTACGAAGTCCCTCACTCCCTTCTGTACATTCGAAAGCACTTTCTCCGGTCCGGCATCCGGCTCGGAGTTCAATGCCTCCAGCATCCTGTCAGTACCCATGAGCCTGTTGCCGCGGTCGGTCGCCTCGGGGATTCCGTCCGTGTAGACGAAAACCGAGTCGCCCGGCTTCAGCGTGAACTCATGTTCAGAATAACCCAGGTTCCTCATCATCGCAAGCGGTGGCGAGTGCCTGTATCTGTCCAGTTCATACATGCCTCCGGCTGACCTGACCGCCGGATGCTCATGCCCCGCGTTGGTAGAGACGCACTTTCCCGTGCCCACATCGATTATCGCCAGCCACGCGGTGACGAAGAACGATGAGTCGTTGCCGTTGCACAGCTGGTTGTTCACATCGGACAGTATCTCCGCAGGGCTTCCTCCGGCCTGGGCCCTGGTCATGATCAGGGTCTTGGCGATGACCATGAACAGCGCCGCGGGGACACCTTTTCCGGAGACATCGGCTATGACAAGAGCCAGATGGTCCCTGTCTATGAAGAAGAAGTCGAAGAAGTCCCCTCCGACCTCCCTGGCGGGGGTCATGGATGCGTACAGGTCGAACTCCTTCCTGTCGGGATAAGGCGGAAACACCTTGGGCAGCATGTCGGCCTGGATGTGGGCAGCGACATCGAGTTCGGCCCTGATCCTCTCCTTCTCCGCCGTGATCTCCGAGATCGTGGCCAGATACCTTCTGGTCCTGGCCGACAGGTCGGAGAATGTCTTGGCCATGACCTGGATCTCGTCGTGGGTGTAGTACTCGGGGGCCATGGAGAAGACGAAGTTGTCACCATCTATCTCGGCCATGCTCCTTGTCATGAGCTGGATGGGCCTGGTTATGCGCTTGGCGATGAAGAGGGTCACGACCGAACCCATGATGAAGACCACGATCATTATGGCCACGACGAAGACCTGGACCTTGAGAAGATCCGCCTTGAGCATCTCCAGGGTAAGGTCCGAGTACTTTTCCGTCAGACCTACGAGATCTTTGACAGGCTCATCCAGCAGGGCCTTCTCCATGGCGGATACCAGCGTCCATCCCATGCTGGGTATGGGGGAAGAAGCCATGCAGAGGACATCATCGCCTATGCTCACGGTCCTGACCTCGTTCCTGCCGGCCATGGCCTCGTTTATGAAGTCGGAGAATTCCCTGTAACCGGAATCCCTGAGGTCTACCACGTTGTCCGCGCTCCGCTCGGCAAGGACGCCGTAGCCTTCAGGGGAATAGACTATATGGCCGTCTCCATTGACGATGAACGCCAGACGCCTGTCGTTCGGGTCTATGATCATGCCCTTTGAAAGCGAGTCGAGGAACAGGTCCATCGCCACGACGCCTATGAGGTTACCGTCGGAATCGTAGGCCGGGCAGGCGCATACGAGCTCGAGCCTGCCGGTGAAGGTGTCGTGCTCTATCTCCGTGAAGCACGGTTTCCCGGTCTCCACAGCCAGCTTGTACCACGGCCGGCTTTCCCCGTCGAACGGGATGAGGTTCCCGTCCGCATCGTATTTCCCGGCGGAATCCCTGTCCTGGATCACCGTGATCCCGGATGGCGTGCTCACCAGGCATGAGTCTATCACCGGATCGTTGAGCATGGCATAGGCGAAGCTTTCCGCCATGCCTGTGATGATCGAGAAGATCAGTCTGTTGAGCTCCGGATCCTCCGGATCCGCACCGGGAGCATTGAGCAGCTGGAACGTGAGGGTCCCGTCCAGTTCAGGATCGGGTCTGAACAATTCGGGGTCGATGACGTAGTCGTCGGACTGGATTCCCAATTGATAGACGACATAGACGGCTTCATAGACATCCGACAACGACGATGCGAGCCCGATGAGCCTGTTGAAGATGCTGTCGGTCACGAAGGCTTCCATCTGCGAGGTCCTTGCCAGGTCGCTCTGGAGCACCGCCTCTATTGTTGTCGAGGAAAGCCATGATACGGCGTCCTTCTGCTGCTTGTTGCTCTGTTCTATGTAGTTCGTGATCCTGCTCATGGTGAAAGCGGAAATGAGCATGAACACGACGAACACGAGCGCCAGCGTGACCAGGAAGATGAGGAATACCCGCTTCTCAATGCCGCCGAAGATGTGTTTCCCGTTTCTTTTCATACCCGATCGCTCCGGACCGCATCCGGACACGGCTTACCTATCCTGCCCAGGGCGACTATGCCGAACAGCACCGGCGTCACGGCGACCAACGCAGGCAGCAGGTATATCGGATAGACAGGAAGCAGCTTGTACAGCATCTCGATGAGGGTGTTGCCCTGCATGCCGAACGTGTACAGGTAGTTGACCGGTAGTCCCGTGAGCCTGCGCATGAGCATGTTCACCAGATACATGCAGAAGTACATGACCATCAGGATGACAATGCTCTTGGGGACTTCCCTGTAGCTCGGGCGGTAGAATCCGGAGGACACGATCAGGATGCTCTGGACGAACAGGATGTGGTGGTAGATCCAGTATCCCACGCGTTTGTAGTTGAGCAAGGAGATACCCAGGAAATAGGGATCCGGGGACATCATCGCAAGCAGGGAACCGACTATGCCGAAACAGAAGCAGAAGTTGAGGAACCCGGTCCTTCTGGTGCATATCGCCACGACAAGGAGCATCAGGTTCAGGTTGCACAGGTGGAACGGAAGCTCCAACGCAAGGACGAAATCGAACGACGGATCCCTGGAAAGCAGGAACTTGTACACCACCCAGATCACGCAGTTGGCGATGGCCATGATCTCCATCACCCTGGCCTTGAAGTCCGCGGTCTTCTTCCGAAGCAGCAGGGAAAGAACCACAACCAGGACGATGTCGAGACCGAACCACATTGACCATAGCGGTGAGAATACATCGATGAGCACGCTGAACCTCCGTAGTGCGACGCTAATAAACTATTATGTTGGAGATAGGGATTTGTCAACCGAATATGTCATTCGTGGACCGATCTGAAGTCTTCCCTGTATTTGAGGAGTATCCTGATGAGCTGCGGATCGAAATGGGTGCCGGACTCCTGCCTCATCACCTCAAGGGCGTCGTCGAACGGGATGGGAGCCTTGTAGCACCTCTCGGAGACAAGTGCGTCAAGGACATCGGCAACGGCCATGATCCTTGCGGAGAGAGGTATGGCCTCCCCTTTCAGGCCTTCCGGGTATCCTGTTCCGTCCCACCATTCGTGGTGGTATTTCGCCATCTCCGTGGCGCATTCCACATATTCCTTGTCCGTGATCCCGTCCAGGACCTCTCCGACCACGTTGCCGCCGGCCGACGCATGCTTCTTCATGACCTCGAATTCATCATCGGTGAGCTTGCCCGGTTTCTTCAGGATGTTGTCCGGAACGACGATCTTCCCCACGTCATGCATGGGTGCCAGCATTCCCAGGAGCAAGATGTAATGGTCGTCGATGATATCGGCATACACGCCCTGCCTGCGGCACAGCTTCGCAAGAAGAGTGACGTATCCGCTTGTGCGCATGATGTGTCTGCCCGTATCCAGGTCGCGGCTCTCTATGAGGCTGGCCATACCGGATATCATGTGGGCCTGCATGTCGGAGATCTTCTTCTGGTTCGCAAGGAGCTCGGCCTTGACGTCCTGCTGGACCAGGTCGTTGTAGTATATGTAGCAGATGCAGGCGCAGATGGCTATGGCCATGTATGTGACGTTCACCTTGAAGACCGACATCGGGACTATTCCTGCCACGAGGATCACCAGGATCATGCCTATCGTGAAGCTGTCCCTGCGTCTGAACCGTCTCCCCGCGATCAGCATGCCGGCCACGAGGTAGATCATGCTCAGGAAATAGCACGCCTCGTAGATGATGAACAGATCGCCCCTGAAATACCCGTCCTGATTGAAATGGAATATCAGACCCGTGGGGGCCAGCGACGCCTCGACCGCAAGGTTGAACGCAAGGAACATCCATGCGACCCTGTGCTGTTTCCCGAGGCCCAGGGCGCCGCAGAAGAGGACAGACAGAAGCGGCGAAAGCGAGAACTGCAGCACAGTGATCACCGTGAGGAAGCCTGCCATGGAGGGGTTGTATCTTCCGTTGTGGACGGCGAACTCGGCGGCCGAACACAGCATGATGTCGACGAACGTGAGCAGGTACCAGACTTTCTGATGTCTTGTGAACCCGTTGTAGTTCAGGACATGGATGATCATGGTTGTCATCAGCAGTTCGGTGAGTATGAACTGCGCCTGATAGAACGTCACTTGCTCTGCGCTCCTTGTCGCGACACGGTTTGTAAAACCGGGTTAAGTGTATCATACCGGCAAGATGTCGGCAAGAAATACGATGCGTCCGGATTAAAGCAGAAGCTTGTCAGGCTCGATAGCCCGGATGAGCTCTATAGCCAGGATTTCCGTAGGATCTATGAGAGATACGCCATTGAAAACGCTTTCCCCTTCGAAAACCAAAGGAAGCTCGGTGCATCCCAGGATCACGGCATCGCAGCCTTTTTCCTTCAGGTGCGTCACGGCATCGCGTATCACGGTGCGGGCCCTGTCCGAAACAGCCGGAGTGGCCTTGATTCCGTATGAGGGATCGTATATGGCATCGTGCACGGCCACGGCGACTTCCCTGTCCGGTTTGACCAGCGACGGGAAGTACCTGTCGTACACCCCGCAGTCGAGCGTGCCCAGCGTGGACAGCAGTCCCACGACCGCATCCGTGCGGGATGCTTGCAGCGCGGTCTGTTCTATCATGTTCACAAGGACCACCCCGTCGGGAATCGCAACACGCGAAAGGATCTCCGGTGCGTGGGCCGTATTGCACGCTATCCCCACCGCCGTGGCTCCGCATCCGGCAAGAAGTCCGATGCACTTCTGAAGGCCCGGTGCCGGGTCCTCTCCTCCGTCCAGCAGGTATCCTGTCCTGTCCGGGATGATGGACGGGCAGGAAGTCAGGAACAGGTCGATGTGGTCCTGGTCCCTCACGGCCCTCGTGTGTCTGAACACCTTGTTCACCAGATCGGTCCCGGCGGACGGACCCACCCCGCCGACTATCCCTATGGCTCTGCCGGAATCGCTCATTGCTCGTACTCCTTCACAGGCTGCTCCATGGCCCAGTTGAACAGTTTCTCCCTAGCACCCTGTGTCTGCGCGAACACGAAGGTCCTTTCATCCGTGACGATCTCCACTTTCGAAAGGAGGAACTTCCTGGTGAATCTCCAGCTCCTGACGGCCCTGCGTCTTATCACGGTCATCTGGGTCTGCACCATGACTCCGCCGCCTATGACGATGATCCTGGAGTCCGTCACGGCGACCAGGCGCCTGCTGCCTTCCCAGAATCCGGTGAGGATGCAGTTCAGCTTCTCGTCGAACTGGAGGAAGGAGGCCAGGCTTTTGAGCTCGAGCCTGTGGTAGTATTCACTGTATATGCCCAGTTCCCTGAGCCTGTCATCAAGATATTTCCTGTCCATATCAAAAAAAGACGGAAAGCACAGATGTGCCTTCCGTCCCCACTCCTTTCAAGAATGATTACTTGACAAGCACAGAATCCTTTGTCAGGAACTTCATGCGCTTTGCGATACATGCGGTACATGTGAGGTCGCCCGTGACGTTGAGGGCTGTTCTTCCCATGTCCAGGAGGGCATCGATACCCAGGATCATCGCGTAGGCACCGGCGAGCACCGTTCCCTCGGAGATCGGGAGGTTGATTCCCTGCATGACCATCGCGAGCATGATGGCACCTGCGCCCGGGACACCGGCTGTTCCGATGGAAGCCAGGGTCGCCAGCAGTGTGATCATTCCCATCTCACCGATCGTAAGGCCTCTGCCGTAGCAGGACATGACCAGGAAGAATGCACAGACACCCTGGTAGATGGCTGTTCCGTCCATGTTGATCGTCGCTCCGAGCGGGAGTGAGAAGGCGTAGACCTCCTTGTCGATTCCGAGCTTCTCGGCTGCGGCCATCGTCGTGGGCAGTGTTCCGTTGGAGGAACGTGTGACGAAAGCGGTGATGAACGGTGTCCTTGCCTCCTTGAAGAACGGGCCGATCTTGATCCTGTAGATCTTGAGCAGTCCGCCGTAGACGATGACGATGTGGATGATGTATCCGATGAAACATGCGACGACGACCATGACGAGTGCACCGGCGACCTTGGCTCCGTTCTTGGCGAAGACCTCGGCGATGAGCACTGCGACACCGATCGGTGCGTACTGCATGATTCCCCTGACGACCATCATCATGATCTCGGTGAGGCAGTCGAAGATCTGGTATGTCGTGGTTGCGGCCGCTGCGATCCTCTCGTTCTTGGAGACCTTGAGGAAGGACAGGCACAGACCGAACACCAGCGAGAAGAAGATGACCTGGAGCACCGTCTCGTTGACCAGCGATGTAAGGACGCTTGTCGGGATGATGTTGGAGATGACGGACCAGACATCCGTCGAACCCGTCTTTCCTGCTGCGCCGGCGGCAAGGGCCTCGACTGCGGCAAGGGCTGCGTGCGGTCTGAAGATGTTGGCCATGACAAGACCGATGATAACTCCGCAGGCCGATGTCAGCAGGTAGATGACGACGACCCTGAGTCCGATCTTACCGACGTTGGCCGGTGAAACCGAAGAGGCACCCACGACGAGGGAACCCACGATCATCGGGATGATGATCATCTTCAGAAGTCTTGTGAAGATTGTTCCGAACATGCTGATCCATGCCGGAAGAGCTGTGACGCCGACGGATGCCAGGATGATTCCGGCAACAGCACCGACGATGAGGCCGATCAGGATCTTGTACAGAACGTTGAAGTCAAGATAGGCCTTGAAGATACCGCGTTTCTTTTCCATGTTTTCCCCTTTCCTTGCTCGTGAACGAAAAAAAAGTTCACGGATCATAGTGTTTCTTTTTTCATTTTATTCCATGAAAGTGCAGAAAACAAGGGTCGCTTTTGCAAAAAACGTTCAGTATCCGGTACGGATGGCCCTCTTCAGGCCCTCAGTCAAAGAGCTGGTCAAGGAGTCTTTTCCACTCTTCGGTGATGGAACGGTCCTTGAAGTAGTCTATGCGCATGGCCTCCTGCACACGGGCGAGCGTGGCGTCCGTCTTCTGCCGCGCGATGCGGGTGCCTTCCTGCAGGATGTCGTAGACGCTTCCGATGTCGGATGCCCACCTGGCCCTCGCCTCCCTGATGGGGGAAAGCTCCTTCTCCAGGACATTGATGAGGAACTTCTTGCATGTCCCGTCGCCCAGTCCTCCCCTGCGGTAATGGTCCTTCATCTCGTCCAGGTTCCTGTATTCGGGCAGGAATTCGGCGAAGTCCTCATCGGTGCACAGGGCATCGAGGTACGTGAACACGACGTTGCCCTCGGTGTGGCCGGGATCCTCTATCCTGAGGTGGGTCGGGTCGGTGAACATCTTGCCGTTGACCTGTCTCTTGATGGCCTTGGGGTCGTCCGAGAGGTAGATGCAGTTGCCCAGCGACTTGCTCATCTTGGCCTTGCCGTCGACTCCGGGCAGGCGGCGCTGCATGATGTTCTCCGGGATCATGGCCTTGGGCAGGACAAGGGTCTCGCCGTAGATGCGGTTGAACTTCTCCACTATCTCGCGCGCCTGCTCGATCATGGGAAGCTGGTCCTCCCCCACCGGCACCACGGTGGCGTCGAATGCGGTGATATCAGCTGTCTGGGAAACGGGATACGCGAAGAATCCGGCGGGAAGTCCCTCGTCGGCGAAACCGCGCATCTGGATCTCGGCCTTGACGGTCGGGTTCCTGGAGAGCCTTGCCGTGGTGACGAGGTTCATGTAGTAGAATGTCAGCGCATGGAGCGCCGGAAGCTGCGACTGTATGCAGATGACGGACTTGGACGGATCGATTCCCACGGACAGGTAGTCCAGCACGACGTTGATTATGTTGTCCCTGATCTTGCCGGGGTTGTCGGCGTTGTCCGTGAGCGCCTGGTCGTCCGCGATCAGGATGTATATCTCATCGAACTTCCCCGAGTTCTGAAGCTCCACACGCCTCTTGAGCGATCCGACGTAGTGGCCCAGGTGAAGACGCCCGGTGGGTCTGTCTCCGGTGAGAATTATCTGCCTTGCATTGTTCTGACTGTCCATGTGATACCTCTTCGTACGCCGGAGCGTACCGGCTAATGTTATCCCTTTAGCGCGCCGTGGTCCAGCGTCCTGCGCTCATTCCTCAGGGAAGCTCGTTCCCCGCCGCCCTGTAGAGCGCGTACCACTCTTCCCGTGTGAGGTCGATGCCGGAGGCCTTCGCCGCACAGGCTATCCTCTTCGGGTCCATCGTTCCCGTTATGACCTGCATCCTTGCCGGATACCTGAGAAGCCATGCGTATGCGACCGCATCGGATGTCACCCCGTACTTGTCCGCAAGCCTGTCCAGCTCACCGTTGAGCTGTGCGTACTCCGGATCCCCCAGGAAGACGCCTCCGAAGAACCCTTTCTGCAACGGCGACCATGTCTGGACCGCGATGCCGTGCATCCTGCAGTACTCCAGCGTACCGGCGTTCCTCACGACCGCACCGCCGAACATGGTGTTCACGTTGATGCCCTCGTCGATCATCGGGGTATGGGCCAGGCTGAACTGCATCTGGTCGGCCATGATCGGGAAGGAAAGCCCGGACTGCAGGAGCTCCATCTGGAAGCGGTTGAAGTTCGACACGCCGAAGGACAGGACCTTCCCCTCATCGTGGAGTCTTGAGAACGCCGCGCCGACCTCTTCCGGCTCCATCAGGGCGTCGGGCCTGTGCAGGAGCAGGCTGTCCAGGCGGTCGGTTCCGAGGCGTGAGAGTATCCCTTCCACCGACGATTCGATGTATCGTGCGGAAAAATCATACGACCCGTCGCGGATCGAGCACTTGGACTGGATGAAGAGACCGTCGCGGAGGGAACCCTTCCGTTTCAGGGCCTTGCCGAACCTTGTCTCGCACTCCCCGTCCCCGTATATGTCCGCGTGGTCGAAGAAATTGATACCGCACTCCAGTGCGGCATCGAGTACGGCATCGACCTGTGATGCTGGGATGTCGTCCATCCTCATGCACCCGATGCCCATGACGGAGACTTTCCTGCCGTCGCCCCAATCCAGATATCTCATGTGTTCTCCTTCATCTGGTCCCATTGCTCCTTCACGTTGACCTCCGGGCCCAGATGCGAATGGCTGAGTATGGAATACGTGCCGGGAAGCCCGTCGTCGGACGCCCCGATCAGGAAGTCCCTGGCGTAGATTTTGCCCGGCAGAGGGATTTTTGAGATCTGCTCAAAAGCCTCGTCGAGCCTGCTGTCATCGTCGAAGAACAGCGTGCTGTGGTATATGAACTCGAGATCCAGGGCATCGGGAGCCACCCCGAATGTCGCGGATATCAGCTCATCCAGATGTTGGTGGATCTCAACGAGCCTCTCGTTCTCCTTCATCCTGATCCAGACGACCCCGGGGACATGCTCGTAGCCCTGCACCTCCATGGAGAACGGACCGACCGTGGACAGGTAGTCCTTCAGGAGCTTCAGGCATTCGTCCTTCCTGGAGTCGTCGATTCTGAACGATATCTTGAGGGACACGTGGAGCGGGAGGAAATTCACGGGACACTTGACGCCGGACTGCTCTCCGATCGTTATGGCCCGGTCCCTCACCTCCTCGAGATTGTCCTCAATGTAGAGTGCGGTCCAGAAATACACGGGCGGATCACTTCCCGGTTATGTAACCGAGTCTGCACAGCATCTCGGCGGCTTCGACTCCACCGCCTGCCGCACCGCGGAGCGTGTTGTGGGAAAGTCCCACGAACTTCCAGTCGTAGACCGTATCCGGGCGCAGACGTCCGATGGAGATGCCCATGCCCTTGCCGTAGTCGACATCCAGCTTGACCTGCGGCCTGTCGTCTTCCTCCAGGTACTGGATGAAGTGCTCCGGGGCCGACGGAAGCGCGTAATCCTGCGGAAGACCCTTGAAGGAGCGCAGCTTTTCGACCAGCTGCTCCTTCGTGACCTTCTTGCGGAACTTCACGAACACGGCGGCCGTATGTCCGTTGAGGACGGGAACCCTGATGCACTGGGATGTGATGACGATGCTGTCGTCGGCGACGATCCTGTCGCCCTCGATATGGCCGAACACCTTCAGGGGCTCCTTCTCGGACTTCTCCTCCTCGCCTCCGATGTACGGGATGATGTTGCCGACCATCTCGGGCCAGGACTCGAAGTTCTTTCCGGCTCCGGAAATGGCCTGGTATGTGGTTATCACCGCCTCGTACGGCTGGAACTCGCGCCATGCGGCGAAGGCGGGTGTGTACGACTGGATGGAGCAGTTGGGCTTGACCGCGATGAATCCGCGCCTGGTACCCAGCCTCTTTTTCTGTGCGTCTATGATTTTGTAATGGTCCGCGTTGATCTCGGGGATCACCATCGGGACATCGGGTGTCCACCTGTGGGCGGAGTTGTTGGACACGACAGGAACCTCGGCCCTGGCGTACTCCTCCTCGATAGCCTTGATCTCCTCTTTCTTCATGTCGACAGCGGAGAAGACGAAATCGACCTTGTCCGCGATGTCCTTCACGCATGAGACGTCCATGACCACGATCTTGCGGACGCAGTCGGGCATGGGGATGTCCAGCTTCCACTTGTCCCCCACGGCTTCCTCATATGTCTTGCCGGCCGACCTCGGACTTGCGGCCAGGACCGCGATGTTGAACCATGGATGGCCGGCGAGAAGCGTGACAAAACGCTGTCCCACCATTCCCGTGGCACCAAGCACTCCGACATTGTATCTTTCCATTTCCAGCCTCCTGTGACTTATGAGTTACTATGCACGATAACATCATTCCTTGAATTGGGAAAGAGCAAAAGAGTCGTGATTGCATCTGTTGCCGGCAATTGCGGTTCGGGCGGGTCTTTACTTTATAGTAAGGTCTCCGCTCGTGGTCGTGACGGAGATGTCGCACTCCCCGTTTCCGAACACCATCTTCCCGCCCTTGACCATGTAGCCGTCGGCGCGGAGCTTTCCGGAGGTCTTCTCGTAATCGACCGAGGCGCCGCCCGCAGGGAGCCGTGTCAGCTCCACGTTGCCGCTTGTGCATCCGATCCTGAGCTTGGCGCAGCTGTCGAGACCGATTGAGATGTTTCCGCTGGTGCCGCCGCCGTCGATGCTTTCGCAAGTTGCCGAACCGATCCTGGTGGATCCGCTTGTTGAAGCGAAATCGACCTTTCCGGCCACGAGCGTGCCGATCTCGGTGTTTCCGGAGGTGGAACCGAGTTTCACCTCCTCCGCCACGATGCTGCCGATGGAGGTGTTGCCAGATGTCGAGCCGGCCTGGAAATTCAATGCCGTGAGCCTGCCGATGCGCACGTCACCGGATGTGGCGCCCACATCGACGTTGCCTGCGAACACATCCGTATCGAAGACCACTTCCCCGCTCGTGACTCCGACCTCGATGTCGATTCCCTCGGGAATCTCCAGGACAAGGCTCTTCTTGGGAATGGTCCCGCTGAAGCCGCTCTCGCAGAACTTTATGCGCAGCGTGCGTCCGTCGAGATACCAGTGCATGGACTGGGCATCGGAAAGCCTTTCCGAAGATGTCTCCGTGGCTTCCAGGACCGAAGAACCCTTCTGGACCAGAGTGAGGGTCCCGCTGATGTAGTCGACGGATACGGTGTCGATATCGGAAGCCCTGTACGAGAAGCTTCCGGCGGTGTACTTCTTCGAATCGGCATAAACGCCGCCCGAGATGCGGGTCACGCCTGTGACGACCTTGCGCAGGAAACATCCTGTCGCGGAAAACAGGATCAGAAAAGCGATAATGACTGCAACAATCTTCTTCATATCTGTTTTATAAACTTTCGGGCCTTTCGGTTCAAGTACGCATCAGTCCCTACGGCAGTTCCCGCACACCCCGTAGATGATCGAGTTGGCGCACTGGATGCGGAATCCGTGGTCCAGAAGCACATGTTCGGAGAACTCCTCCATGAAATGGCAGTCCAGATGGACGATGGCCCCGCACTGCACGCACTGCAGATGCAGATGGTCGGTGCAGTGGTGGTCTGTGTCCACATACTGGTAGACTGCCCTCATGCCGTCGCGGGCCACGTACTTCATTACCTGGCCCTCGGCCGAGAGCTTCTCCAGGTAACGGTATATGGTCGTGATGTTCACATCGTTGCCGCTTGCGCGCAATGCATCGTGGATCTCGTTCACGTTGACCGCACGCGACTTGTTGTCCATCAGGAATCCGAGGATCCTGTTCCTTCCCGCAGTGTTGTATCCGGCACCCATATCCACCTCACAGAACCAGGCCGCAGAGCTCGGCGGCCACACCCCAGACAAGACCGATGCCGTACAGCACACCGACCACAACGATGTTCTCTTTCGCCCTCTTGTTCGTCTTTATCAGCACCATGGTTCCGACTCCGGCATTCACAAGCAGTCCCGTGAGCATCGGGCCGGTACCTATTATACCGTCGAGGAACAGCTCCGTTATGACCACCGACGACGCGCAGTTCGGGATCAGACCAACGAGGCCCGCGACCACTTCCCCGAGCACCGGTACGGAATTAAACACCTCCGCCAGACGGTCCTCGCCGACGACGGCGATCAGCAGGTTCAGGATGAAGGAGAAGACGAACACGTAGACGAAGATCTCCAGCGTGCGTCTGAGTGCGCAGATGAAGATGTTGCTCCTGTGGGTGAAACCGGAAAACGTCTCCTCGGCCTCCCTTCTTGCTTCGCTGTCGATCCTCTGCCTCGAGTGGAGGACCAGGTCCACGGCATAGCCGCTGACGATGGCGATGGCCACCTTGAGACCCACTATCTTCAGGATCCTGACCACCGGAACGGCGCTGGAGACAAGGATCGGGAGCATCTCGTCGGATGACGAGAGGAATACGGCCAGCAGCGTGCCCAGCGTGATGATCCTTCCCGAATACAGGCTGGCCGATGCGGCGGCAAGTCCGCATTGTGGGAAAGCACCCACAAGGGCTCCGGCCAGCGGGCCGACGGCGGTGGTCCTACCGAGCAGTTTGGGGAAGTTCTTTCCTGCCCTGTGCTCCAGAACCTCCATCAGAAGGTATATGGCATAAAGCAGCGGCAGCATCTTCGCGCTGTCGATCAGGGCATCAAGCAGACAATCGGGTATAGCGGCCCACATCTTCCAAAGTCTCCATAAGAAATGCAAATCGTTTGCAATTGCAAACCGTTCGCAAATCTATCGGATAGAGACCTTCTTGTCAATGGGTTTTCCGGATTGTTTTCCGGAATCAGTCGGTCAGATCCACATCCGGGACAACGGTGATGTCGTATCCGGGGAACTCCTTCCCCACCTCGGCCACTATTTCGGAGACACCCTGTGACGGATCCTTGTCGAAACTGAACACGACATCGAACCTCATGGTCCTGTTCTCCGGCTCCACGTGGAAGCCGTGGATCTGAAGCGCCCATTCGTGCTCCATGACCAGCTCCTGGACCCTGTTGCGGATGTGCGCCGCCTCGCTGTCCGTGGTGTTGTGGGAGTAGACGCCGACTCCGGTTATGATCACACCGGTCTCCGCGTACACCCGCTCCTGTATCCTGCGTGTCAGGACATCCACCTGCTCCACAGTCATGGTATCCGCGAGCTCCACGTGGATGGACGCATAGTTCTTGTCGGGTCCGTAGTTGTTGAGGAAAAGGTCGTAGGCACCGTAGACCTCGGGCTCTGAACATGCGATCTCCCTGATCTTCCTGGACAGATCGGAGTCCGCCCTCTTGCCCAGTATGTCGTCCAGGGTCTCGAGCAGGAGCCCTATGCCGCTTCTGATGATGAACGCCGATATGACGACGCCGACATAGGCCTCGAGCGACAGTCCGGTCATCATGAAGACCAGCGCGCTGGCGAAGACCGATCCCGAAAGGATTGCATCGAATGACGCGTCGGTGCCGGAAGCCACCAGAGCCGTCGAGTTCACCCTGCGGCCCTGCCTCTTGAAATAGGATCCGAGGAATATCTTGACCACCACCGCGGCTCCGATGAGAACCAGATGCATGACCGAATAGTCGGCGGCCTCCGGCCGGAATATCTTCTTCACTGACTCCACAGCGGATGTCGCGCCCGCATACAACACTATGAAGGATATTATGAGCGCGCTCATGTACTCGATCCTCCCGTGTCCGAGCGGATGGTTGCGGTCCGGTTTGCGTGCCGAAAGCTTCGCCCCGGCTATGGTGATGATCGACGACAGCGCGTCGGAGAGGTTGTTCACGGCATCCAGCAGTACCGCTATCGAGTTCGACAGCATGCCGACGACGGCTTTGGTCCCTGCAAGCAGGAAGTTGGCGGCTATGCCGATGATGCTTGTCCTGACTATGATCCTATCACGGCCGGATGTGACGTTGCGTTCCGTCTGTTCCATGCCATCCACTATAGCACAATCAGACGTTTTTGATTATCATTTGAACGTAAGGATATCGGTACGGTATCAGGGAGGAAAAAGATGCTCAGCATATCACATCTCACCAAGAAATACGGTGATACGGTCGCGGTCGATGACCTGACACTCGACATCGCGGACGGAGAGATCTACGGTTTCATCGGACACAACGGAGCCGGAAAGACCACCACCATCAAATCTGTGGCCGGAATCCTCGGATTCGACGGCGGAGAAATCACGATCGGAGGCCTCTCCATCAAGGACAACCCCCTGGAGTGCAAGAGAAAGATGGCCTATATCCCGGACAACCCGGATCTTTTCGACTATATGTCAGGTATCAAGTACCTCAATTTCGTCGCCGATGTCTATGGCGTCAGTGCCGAGGACAGGCAGGAGCGCATCCGCAGATACGCCGATGCGTTCGAGCTCACAGACAGTCTGGCACAGCCCGTGAACGAGTATTCGCACGGAATGAAGCAGAAGCTGGCCATCATATCGGCCTGGATCCACAATCCCCGGCTGATCATCATGGACGAGCCGTTCGTGGGTCTTGACCCGAAGGCGGCCCACATCCTGAAGCAGATGATGCGCGAGCTCTGCGACAACGGCGGAGCGATCTTCTTCTCCACCCACGTGCTCGAGGTCGCCGAGAAGCTTTGCGACAAGGTCGCGATCATAAAGAACGGCAGGCTCATCAAGTCCGGCACGATGGAAGAGGTCAAGGGTGATTCCTCGCTTGAGAACGTATTCCTCGAACTAGAGGAAGAGAAAGCGGATCCGGAGGTCTGAACATGCTCAAGACATTGCTGAGGAAGCAGATGCTTGAGATAAACAGAAGCTTCTTCTATGACGCGAGAAAAGGAAAGAACAGGACGAAGAAAGGCACCATCCTCTATATTGCCTTCTATGTCCTGCTCATGGCGGGATATCTGGGAGGCCTGTTCGGCTTCCTGGCCCACTCCATCGTGTTCCCGCTTGTGGATGCGGGACTCGGATGGCTGTATTACCTGATCATGGGAGGGATCGCACTGATCCTGGGAGTGTTCGGAAGCGTATTCACCACCTATTCGTCGCTCTACATGTCCAAGGACAACGACCTTCTGCTGTCCATGCCGATCCCCATCAGGTACATACTCGTCTCCAGGCTGATGGGTGTGTTCATCACCGGCCTGATGTATTCGGCCGTGGTGCTGATTCCGACGGCGATCATGTACTACATCGCCGCCCCGTTCAGCCTCAGGACGCTGCTCGGACCCATCGTGTTCTCTCTGGATGTCATCCTCCTGGTGTTCATCCTCTCGACGGCGCTCGGCTGGGTAGTGGCCAAGATCAGCAGCAAGATGAAGAACAAGAGCATCATGACCACGGTCATCGCCCTTCTGGGAATCGCGCTCTACTACGTCATCTACTTCAAGGCATTCAACACGATAAAGATGTTCATCGCGAACATCGCATCCGCGGAGATCGACATCAGCGGGGCCATGGTCCCCCTCTACTGGATCGGAAGGGTCGGCTGCGGGGTTCCGGCTGCGATGCTCCTCGTCACCGCAGTCATCATCCTGGTGCTGGCCGGTGTATACCTCCTGCTTTCCAAGACCTTCCTGAAGATTGTCACCACGAAGACGGGAGCCTCGAAAGCCAGATACAGGGAAGGAAAGGCCAAGGTCAGGGGAACATGGAAGGCCCTTCTGATGAAGGAGCTCAAGCGCATAACATCCAGTTCCACCATCCTGCTCAACAGCGGACTCGGCAGCCTGATAATGATAGTCGCGGCCGTGGCGCTGATGATCAAGGGAAGATTCCTCTACGATCTTCTGATCGACGCCTTCGGTCCCGTCCACGACATCATCGCGGTGATCACCGCCGGAGCCATATGCACGATCTCATCCACAGTGAGCATCACGGCCTTCAGCGTGTCGCTTGAGGGCAAAAGCCTTTGGATCCTCAGGTCGTTGCCGGTGACCACATCGCAGATACTCCTGGCCAAGAAGGCAAGCGACCTGATCTTCACCGCCGTTCCCGGCATGCTGCTGGCCATCGCCGCCGCTTTCACCATGCATCTCGGAGCCGTGAACATCGTCCTGACATTCATCCTGGTGATGATGTCGTGTGTCCTGATGGCGGACCTGGGACTGTTTTTGGACCTCAAGAGGACGAACCTCAACTGGACCAACGAGACCGCTCTGGTCAAGCAGAGCCTGAATGTCTTTCTGACGCTCGTCGCCGGATGGGTCGAATCGGGCATCATCATCGTCGCCGGACTCTTCGTCGCTCCGAAACTCGGAGGGACCGCGGTGCTGGGACTGCTGCTTCTCATATTCGCCATCCCGTTCGTCATCCTGGAGCTGTGGCTCGGAAAGAGAGGGAAAGAACTGTTCGAAAAACTTTGAGAAGCTTCGGTTTTTTCAGCTTTATTAGTTTTTTATGCAGACTTATTGACATAAACCGGCGCTTTGTCTTATAAAAATACAAACGATCGCCACGGAAGGGGCATGGAGGCTTGATATGAAGGTTTATTTCTTTTACTTCTTTTTTACGTCCTCTCTTGCCGTGTCTGGGTGATTGCCGGTTGCTTTGAAATGCAGGCCCTCCTCAGACGGAGGGCCTTTTTTTAGGTAAACATGATGTATTCATAGGAGGAAAACATGAAGAAAATCATTTGCTTGTTACTTGTGCTCACAGTCACGGCCGCTTTGGCATTCGCCGGCGGATCCGCAGAGAAAACCGCCAAGACGACATACAACGTCGGAATCTGCCAGTTCGTGCAGCATGTGGCGCTCGATGCCGCCACACAGGGCTTCGAGGACGCCATCGTCGAGGCACTGGGCAAGGACAACGTGAAGTTCAACTACCAGAACGCATCGGCCGACATGGCTACGGTCACGACCATCATCAACAGCCTTGTCTCGGACAACGTCGACCTGATCCTGGCCAACGCCACACCTCCCCTCCAGGCTGCCGCCGCCGCAACAGAGAACATCCCAATCCTGGGAACATCCATCACCGACTACGCAACAGCTCTCGGAATGAGCCTTGATGCCAATGGTGCCACGGGCATCAACGTCTCCGGTGCCTCCGACCTCGCCCCGCTGGACAAGCAGGCCGAGATGATCGGGGAACTCTTCCCGACGGCAAAGAACGTCGGACTGCTCTACTGCTCTGCCGAGGCCAACTCCATCTACCAGATCACGGCTATGGAAGGCTACCTGGATGCGATGGGGATCAAACACACCAGATATGCGTTCACCGACTCCAACGATGTCGCATCCGTCGCACAGAGCGCCTGCAACGGCAGCGATGTGATCTACATCCCGACCGACAACACCGCAGCCTCCTGCACAGAGGCCATCAGGAACGTCGTGGAGCCTGCGAAGGTCCCTGTCGTCGCCGGTGAGGAAGGAATCTGCGCAGGTTGCGGAGTCGCGACACTGACGATCAGCTACTACGACCTCGGATACACCACCGGAAAGATGGCTGTCCAGGTCCTCCAGGGAGCAGACGTCTCCAAGATGCCCATCGAGTATGCGGCAAACCCCATCAAGAAGTACAACGCGGAACTCTGCCAGGTACTCGGCATCACGGTTCCCTCCGACTACACCGCAATCTGATTCCGGAGGATCGAAGTGAATATCGGATCTCTGATCAGCGCACTTCCGGGAGCCATAGCCCAGGGTCTCATCTGGGGAGTCATGGCGATCGGAGTGTACCTGACATACAAAGTACTTGATATCGCGGACCTGACGGTGGACGGCACCATGGCCACAGGCGGTGCCGTCTGCGTCATGATGCTGCTCAACGGAGCCAACCTCTGGCTGGCCATGCTCTGTGCCGTCCTTGCCGGAATGATCGCCGGTCTGGTGACGGGCATCTTCCATACCGCCATGGGCATCCCCGCCATCCTGGCGGGAATACTCACCCAGCTATCCCTCTATTCGGTGAACCTCGCCATCATGGGGTTCAAGGCCAATCAGGGAATCAACTTCAGGACAACCCACATCCTCATATCATCCAGGAACGTGAAGGTCATAGGGCTCGAGAACCCCATCTTCATAATGGTCATCATCACCGCCCTTCTGATCGCCGTCCTGTACTGGTTCTTCGGCCGCGAGATCGGTTCCGCCCTCAGGGCCACCGGATCGAACGAGCACATGGCGCGCGCCCAGGGCATCAACGTCAACATCGCCAAGATCATCGGACTGATGATCTCGAACGGCATCGTAGCCCTGTCTTCCGCGCTGTATGCGCAGTACCAGGGTGCCGTCGATGTCAACATGGGCCGCGGAGGAATCGTCATCGGCCTTGCCGCCGTCATCATCAGCACGGTCGTTTTCGGCAAGGTCTTCCACAACTTCGCACTCAAGCTCATGGGCGTATCGCTCGGAGCCGTCATCTACTACATCGTCATCCAGATCGTCCTCTGGCTGGGCCTGAACACCAATCTGCTCAAGCTCCTGTCGGCTCTGGTCGTCGCCGTGTTCCTGGCCATCCCCTACTGGAAAGGCAGATTCACGAAAGGAGCGAAGCATGCTTGACCTCACCGACATCAGAAAGACATTCAATCCCAACTCGATCAACCAGAAGGTCGCGCTCGACGGTGTCACGCTGCACCTGGACGACGGCGACTTCGTGACCATGATCGGCGGAAACGGAGCTGGAAAGTCCTCGCTGCTCAACGCCATCGCGGGCGTATGGCCCGTGGACTGCGGCAAGATCGTCATAGACGGCGTGGACGTCACGAACCTGAGCGAGCACAAGCGTGCCCCGTGGCTCGGACGAGTGTTCCAGGATCCCATCATGGGAACCGCCGCGTCGATGCAGATCATCGAGAACCTGGCGCTTGCCAAGCGCAGGGGGCAGAAACGCGGACTCAGACCGGGCGTCACCAAGGCGGAGAAGGAAGAGTACAGGGAGCTTCTGGCGACATTGGGACTCGGACTCGAGGACCGTCTGACAGAGAAGGTCGGCCTCCTCTCCGGTGGACAGCGCCAGGCCCTGACACTGCTGATGGCCACCCTGAACAAGCCCAAGCTCCTGCTACTTGACGAGCATACGGCGGCGCTGGATCCCAGGACGGCTCAGAAGGTCCTGACCCTCTCCGACCAGATCGTCAGCGAGCACAGGCTCATGACCATGATGGTCACTCACAACATGAAGGACGCCATCCGCTACGGCAACAGGCTCATCATGATGAACGCCGGCCGCATCATCCTGGACATCAAGGGCGATGCGAAGAAGAACCTCACCGTCAGGGACCTGATGGACGAGTTCGCGAAGGCCAGCGGAGAGGAGCTTGCCACGGACAGGACACTGCTCTCCTGACAACACAGCCTGCATCAGGACAAAATGAAGGCCCGTTTCCGGGCCTTCATTTGTTTTTCCACAGCTTTCAGAGAGCTTCGAGCACTCCTTTTATCAAAGCAGTGAACTGTGCCTTGACCCTCAGTCCGGTCTCCAGGACCTCCGTATGGTTCAGCGGCTGGTCCAGGATTCCCGCAGCCATGTTCGTCATGCAGCTGATGCCTATCGTCCTGAGCCCGCAGTGGGCTGCGGCGATCGCCTCGGGTACCGTCGACATTCCCGCGGCATCGGCGCCCAGGATCCTCGCGGCCCTGATTTCCGCAGGAGTCTCGAAGTTGGGACCCGCGAAGAACATGTACACACCCTCCTTGAGGGGAACGCCCACCTGCTGTGCCACTTTCCTCACGACCTTCTGGAGATCCGGATCATATGCCCTGCTCATATCGAAGAACCTAAGTCCCAGATCGTCCTCATTGGGTCCGCGCATCGGGCACTCGGGTGCCAGCTTGATATGGTCGGTGATCATCATCAGCGTGCCCGGCTCCCAGTTCACGTTCACGCAGCCCGCGGCGTTCGTCAGGATCAGATAACCGATTCCGAGCATCCTCATGACCTGGATGGGGAACACGACCTGGTCCATGCCGTAGCCCTCATAGAAATGGAAACGGCCCTGCATGCACAGGACATTCTTTCCCTGGAGCTCTCCGATCACGAGCCTTCCGGCATGGCCGGCGACCGTCGATACGGGGAAATTCGGGATGTCCCTGTAGTTTATGATGACGGGATCCTTTATCTCCTGCGCCATATCGCCGAGTCCCGACCCCAGCACAAGACCTACCTCTATGGGCATGCCCTTCGTCTGCTTCTCGATGTAGGCCTTGGCTTCATTGAGTTTCTTCATCAGATTCTCCATATTCTCCTCCTGTTGTTCATTTCATATCGTCCTGCCCAGCCTTGTGAGCATCCTGTCCAGATTGTCGGCGAACGCCTTGCGGCCCGAGGCGTCCATGGCGCCCTGCTGCTCCGCGAAGACTCCCCAGCTGCGCAGCTCGCGGTTGACCAGACGGTCCCCCAGCCTCGCGCGGATATCGTCGTGCGTGTACTCCGATCCCCTGTCGTCGATCACGTTGCAGCCCTTCTCCAGGAGCCTTGCGGCAAGCGGGATGTCATGGGTTATGCAAAGCGATCCCGTTGGGGCCCGCTCCACGATGAGGTCGTCGGCGCTGTCCTGGCCGGACTGCACCACGACCATCCTGACGGCGGACTTCACGGCGCGGATGTCATCCGGATCGGTCATCCCCTGCTCCCTTGCCTTCTGCCTGCATGCGAAGGTGTCGTCGGCTATGTACCGGACGACATCGGGAAGGGACCTGTCGGCGACGAAAGTGCACGGCAAGGACAGCCGTGCGGCGGCCCTGAGGATGATTGTCCTGAGCCCTTTCGGGACCGAGTCGGCATCGACCCAGATTTCAAAAGCCATGCACCCATTCTACCACAGGTTATTGTAAAAATTCCATGAAGAAAGTAAGCTTGGAAACATCCAATAGCACTCAGGAGGACAACATGAAAGTCTCCGCTCTTCAGCAGGCAAGATATTCATACAATCCCAAGCTTCCCGTGATCCTCAGGGAGGACATCAGGAAGATCAGACCCGTCTACGGCGAGCCCACCCAGTCGGTCAGCGACCAGGAGAAGATCAAGAAGCTCTTCCCCAACACCTACGGACTTCCCAAGGTGTCGTTCGAGAAGGGAGACAACCCGCAGATCGGGAAGAAGATGAACGTCGGGGTCATCCTCTCCGGCGGACAGGCGCCCGGCGGACACAACGTCATCTGCGGACTCTACGACGCGCTCAAGAAGGCCAACCCCGAAAGCCAGCTCTTCGGCTTCATCGGCGGCCCCAGCGGGATCCTCGACGACAAGTACATGGTCATGACGGATGAGCTCATCGACGCCTACCGCAACACCGGAGGATTCGACATCATCGGATCCGGCAGGACCAAGCTCGAGACCACGGAGCAGTTCCAGGTCTGTTCACAGGTCTGCCGCAAGCACGACATCAGCGCCATCGTCATCATCGGAGGCGACGACTCCAACACCAACGCAGCCGTCCTGGCCGAGTACTTCAGGGCCCAGAACGAAGGCGTCTGCGTTGTCGGATGCCCCAAGACGATCGACGGCGACCTCAAGAACGACAGCATCGAGACCAGCTTCGGTTTCGACACTGCCACAAAGACATACGCCGAGCTCATCGGAAACATCGAGCGCGATGCCAACTCCGCACGCAAGTACTGGCATTTCATCAGACTCATGGGAAGGAGCGCAAGCCACATCGCACTCGAGTGCGCCCTGCAGACACAGCCCAACATCTGTCTCATCGGAGAAGAGGTCGAGGCGAAGAACCAGAGCGTCGAGGAGATCACGGACTACATAGCCGACGTTGTCGCCAGGCGCGCGGCCGACGGAAACAACTTCGGAGTCATCCTCGTTCCAGAGGGACTCATCGAGTTCGTCCCCTCCCTCAAGGTCCTGATCGGTGAGATCAACGACCTGCTCGCAAGGACTGAGAAGCAGTTCAATGCTCTCGACACAGTCGCCGAGAAGATCGCCTTCGTGGCCAAGCAGCTCTCATCCGGTTCACAGAGGGTCTTCGACAGCCTTCCCGAGGAGATCAAGGGCCAGCTCCTTGCCGACCGCGACCCCCACGGAAACGTCCAGGTCTCCAAGATCGAGACGGAGAAGCTCCTGATCCAGACAGTCACGAAGAAGCTCAGACAGATGAAGGACGAGGGCAGGTACAACGGCAAGTTCAGCGCACTATCCCACTTCTTCGGCTACGAGGGACGCTGCGCGTTCCCGTCGAACTTCGATTCGGACTACTGCTACAGCCTTGGCTACAACGCGGCCATCCTGCTTTCGGCCAACCTCACCGGTTACCTTTCGAGCGTCACTCAGCTCTCCAAGCCGGCCGACCAGTGGCAGGCCGGAGGAATCCCCATCACCATGATGATGAACCTGGAGCAGCGCCACGGCGAGCAGAAGCCCGTCATCAGGAAGGCCCTTGTCGAGCTCGACGGCGAGCCGTTCAGGTACTTCGCCGCACACAGGGACGAATGGGCACTGACGACAAGCTTCACATTCCCCGGAGCGATCCAGTACTACGGACCGGCCGAGGTCTGCGACCAGAGCACGATCACACTCAAGCTGGAGCACAAAGGCTGATTTGTTGCAGCAAAGCGCAAATCCACTCTTTTTGTTGCAGACAAGGCGTTTCCCGTTGCGGAAGCGCCTTGTTTTTCGCCAATCACGTTGCATTCATACATGATTACGTATTATTCTTGAAACATACGGGAGGAGAACACCATGACGGAACCGAATCTGGACAAGATCATCCAAATGAGGATAAAGAGAACCATCGACAATCTGGAGAAGAACGGTTTCAAGGCCGTCTATGCACCTGACAAGGCAGCTGCGCTGGCACTTCTGGAGAACCTCCTGGTCCCCGGCGAGAGCCTGGGCGTCGGCGGATCCGTGACACTGAGCCAGATCGGAGCCATGGAGCTCATAAGAAGCCCGCGATACAGGTTCATCGACCGCTACGAGACAGGCCTTTCCCCTGAGGATTCCTTCAGGAGGAAACAGGAATGCGTCATGGCCGACACATTCATCTCAAGCACCAACGCCATAACGGAGACAGGGTTGCTCTACAACGTCGACGGAACGGGCAACAGGCTCTGCGCCTTCGTGTTCGGCCCCAAGCGCGTGATCGTGCTGGCCGGATACAACAAGATCGTCCCGACCATCGAGGATGCGGTGATCCGCGTCAAGACGGTCAGCGCGCCGGCGAACGCGGTCAGGCTGGGCATGGACACGTACTGCGCCAGGCACGGACACTGCATCAACATGACGGTGGACAGGAACAACTACATGTTCCCGGCATCCGGCACATGCGATTCGGGCCTGTGCACCAGCGCAGTGGTCACGGGGAAGCAGAAGAACAGTCGCATGACAGTCGTGATAATCGGAGAACAGCTCGGATACTGAGGGTAGGAATGATAAAACGGAAGTTTTTCTCAGGACTGTACAGGGGAATGATCGACGACGGCATATCGTTCGAGAACGCCCGGGACAAGCACATAGGCGCCAAATTCATAAGCAGGCAGAACTCGTTCGTCATGATCGTCGTATCCCTGCTCATGGCCGGTGTGAATGCCTTCTGGATAATCTCCAACATCGTCGGGGGCCAGGGGGCCCTGTTCAGCCCCACATCCATGGCTGGACTGTCGCTGGGCATCGCCATACCGGTGCTCGTCATATTGTGCCTGCGTTTCAACAGGCACACCGAGCGTCTGACGGACTTCCTTGCGGTCCTGATGCATCTGAGCATCATCTCCAGCTCGCTCATGCTGAACCCGATCTGGAGAGGCAAACCCGCCGCCGACGGCGTGACGCTGGCATCGTTCTGGCTCATAGCATGCGCGTTCATCCCGCTGACCAGTACATCGCTGAGCCTGGCCCTTTCGGCCGTCCTGACGATGTCGGCGCTGGCCCCCAAGCTCGTGTTCCCGGACAGCCCCTACTCCCTTGCCGGCAACCTGATCATCAGCACCTGCACGATCGCGGCCTATTTCGCATTCAGGGCCAACACCATGCGAAGCGCGAACATGGTCGCCAGACTGGCCGACATCTCGTATCTCGATTTCCAGACCAGGGTGTACAACCGGAGGGCTTTGTACGAATACCTGGGATCACTGAAGACACGGGCCGCGGGCAGCGTCGGTGTCATGATGTACGACATAGACGACTTCAAGAAGTACAACGACGAATACTCGCACGAGAAAGGCGACATTGTCCTCTCCCGCATAGCGGAAGCGACATCCGGGATGCTTGAGGCCGAGAACGCCAGGGTCTTCAGGTACAACGGCGGCGAGTTCGTTGCCGTGTTGGAGGACACGACCCCGGACGAGCTGCTGCGCACCGCCATCAGGGTGAAGGACCTTGTGGAAGGGCTGAAGCTCGAGCGCAAGGACGATACCATGCGCCCCTACATCACCGTCACGGTGGGTTGCACAATGCCCAGACCCGGCGACACCCTCGAGCGCGACATCATCGGGGAAGTCGACACCCAGCTGTTCATCGGAAAGGGCGGAGCCAAGAACTGCGTTGTCTTCCAGGGTCGCATCTTCATTGCCGAAGGTGAGATCACGATGGCACAGCAGCCTACCAATTACACGGAAAGTGTTGCAAAGGCCATAAAAGAAGCCATCGCAAAGGAAGAGCTCAAGGTCTTCTTCCAACCCAAGTACGATTCAAGGACAAAGAAGCTTGCGGGAGCCGAGGCCCTCTCCAGATGGATCAAACCGGACGGAAGCGTCATCCAACCGTCGGAGTACATACCGGAGCTCGAGAAGAACAGCTCCATACTCGCCGTCGACTGGTACATGTACGAACAGGTCTGCAGGTTCCTCAAAAGGCAGAGGGAACTGGGGATCCCGCAGGTGCGCATAGCGGTCAACTTCTCCAGGATGCACGTCCTGTACGAACGCAGCGTGGAACAGCGCCTGTGCGACATAGCCGACTCCTACGGTGTGCCGCATGAGCTGATAGAGATCGAGATAACCGAATCCGCATACGTCCATCTTCCCAACATGATCGAGCCGTACGTACGCGGCATCAGGTCCAGGGGTTTCGCCATAGGCATAGACGACTTCGGAACCGGTGCATCGTCGCTGGAGTTCATCAAGACGATAGATGCGGACACGGTCAAGCTGGACAAGTCCATGATCAGCTCCAACTGCTCCGACATCAAGGAGCGCGTGTTGCTCGAGGCGATGGTCCTCATGGCCCACAGGCTGAACCTGTGCTCCGTGGCAGAAGGCGTGGAGAACGAGGAACAGTTCGTTTTCCTGCGCGACCTGGGAGTGGACCTGATTCAGGGCCACTACTTCTCCAAGGCCCTCACGGAGGACGAATTCATGGACAGATGCGAAAAGGAGGCCGGCTGAGAGCCGGCCTCTTGCATATCGTCTTGATGTGTATTGCTGTGATCAGAACTCCGCGGTATAGACGGGACTGGGCTCATCCATGTGGGCCCTGTTCATGATGTTGTAGTCCAGGTTCCTGAAGAGGTTGTCCCTCTTCTCCGCCTTCACCAGCCACTCGGTGTTGACCGCGTTCTTGCACATGTTGTCGTACACGAGGTTCACGTTCTGGATATGGCCCTCGAGACGCTTGACGGCATATTCGGTGCTTGTCTGGTAGTGGATGATGAACGGCCAGTCGCTGGCCATCAGAAGCAGCGTCTCCCTCACCGCCTGGTTGAGGAACCTCTGCTTGAGGCTCTTCTGGTACGGGAACCTTTCGGCCAGCTCCGTCATGCGCTCGATGGCCTTGAAGATATGCCTGTAGTAGCCGGCGTTCGTGGCACCGTCCACCCACACGGCCGAGTATCCGCCCTCGCCCCAGCTGGACATCGCCGGGCGGATCGTCCGGACCTCCGGCTTGGTGGCGATGAATTCCGAGGGAGTGATCATATCCACCGCATCATCCGCTCCGATAAGCCTGATCAGGTCCTCGAGCCAAGTGATGCCCTCGTACCACCAGTGTCCGAAGAGCTCGGTGTCGAAACTCACGGTGTAGATTGGGTCGTCCTTGAGGAGGTCGGCCAGATTGCGCGTCATGCATCCGACGTTGTAGAGGAAGTTGCGGGCATGTGATAGTGCCTTCTGAGCGGCCTTCTCCCTGTCGTAGACCTTCTTCTCCGCCGTCTTGCCTGTCACGGCGCAGTACTTGTATCCGGTGAACGACCTCACATCGGGCTCATGCACATACGGCCTTATGTAGTCCATCGGGAGATCGAAACCGATGTCCCTGTAGAAGTCGCGGTAATCGGAATCCGTGGGATAGCCTTCGGAGAACGACCAGACGAGGCTGGCAAGCCTTTCGTCCCTGACAAAGCAGTAGAGTCCGTTCGGGCACCTGACAGGCCTGTAGGAGCCCTCCTCCGGCTTGTCGGGGGAAAGCACGAGCGCATGCGATGCCAGGCTCACCCACTTGATGTTGTGGCGTGTGAGATACTCCTCGAGTCCCGGATAGTAACCGCATTCGGGAAGCCAGAAGCCCTGTGTCATCCTGTCGAACGCCCTGTTGTGCTCCAGGACACCGGTCTCTATCTGCGCGTTGGTCGCAAGCGGATAGTCCTTGAATACGGGAAGGTATGCGTGTGTCGCGCATGTCGTGATAAGCTCGATGCAGCCCGCGTTGGACAGTTCGTTGAATGCGCTGAGGATGCGACCCTTGCAGACATCCGTGTAGAAGGTCCTGTTGGCGACAAGCTCATCCCTGTACATCACGGCCAAAGCGCGCCTTGCAGGATCGTCGGCCAGCCTTCCGATCTCCTTGTCACCCAGTTCGATGTGCTCGTCCAGGTATGCCGAAAAGCGCTCGTTGAGAAGCTCGTCGGAAAGCATGGAACACAGCGTGGGACTGAGCGAGAACGTCAGCCTGAACGGGACATTGTCCTCCCTGAGCCTGTACATCATCCTGAGAAGCGGGATGTAGGACTCGTTCATCACCTCGTACAGCCAGTCCTCCTCGAGGAACTTCGGGTATTCGGGATGCCTGACGAAAGGCATGTGCGTGTTGAAAATGAAATTCAGGGTGCTCTTCATCTTGCGTCGGCCTCCTGCCTCTGAGACGGCTGCATGCCCTCCACAAGGGAAAGGAGCTGCCTGTTGGGGATGACCGTACCTTCCTTCGTGATGAGCGAAGAGAAGATCGACCTGAACACTGCGCCGTCCTCAAGGGCCTCCGGATGCGCTGAGAACCAGCTTTCGGTGGTCTCGAGAGTGTTGCTGGTGCAGATGACGGTCTGTCTGTCGCCGGAGACGGCCACAAGGCTCACGCGGTAGCGGAATCCTGCATAGGGGAGCTCGACTGTCCAGCTTGTGTCCTGGGCCGTGATGTCGATGTCGTATTCGGCCACGGGGGCATCCGAATCGTCCAGACGGGTGTTCCTCAGGATCAGGGCCGAACCGCTTTCCTCGAGTTCGGAAAGCTGCTGCGGGGAGAGGCTCCAGAACACATAGGCCCAGTCGGAATCCTTCAGGACCATGTGGACGGATGTGTCGTTGTACGACTCCGGAAGCCGGTCGACTCCGGGCAACGAGAGGACGTTGTCCGACTGCACGTCCGTGAGGGTGTTCACGTATTTCTTCTTGGATTTGGCCGAACCGCCGTCAGGCAGCTCATCGTCCTCGCCGTACAGCTCCTCGAGACCCTCGATGAGGTCCTCCCTGGACAGGGATTCCCAGTCCTCCAGGTCCTCCTGCTGCGCTATGTTCCTCAGTTCGTTGTCTGACAGGCTTTCGATGTTGATGAGTATCATTGCATCCCCTTCTCTGCTCACCGGAAGTATAGGAAATCGGGGATATTTAATCAATGTTTTCGACACTTTCCGTGAAAATGTAAAATGTTTACATCCGGCGGTTCAGAGCCCCAGCATCTCCCTTGCATGGGACAGCGAGATGTCGTTCTCCTCGCCGCTGAGCATCCTGGCGATCTCACGCACACGGTCCTCTCCCGAAACCTGTTTCAGGTTTGTGAAGGTACGGCCTCCGCTGACGGTCTTGCTGACCACCATCTGGGTGTCCGCCGTGCTGGCGATGCCCGCCAGATGGGTGATCGCGATCACCTGCTTCGTCCTCGCCAGGTCCCCGATGCAACGGGCCAGGCTGAGTGCGACGGCACCTCCTATGCCGGAATCGACCTCGTCGAAGACCTGAGTCTGGATGCTGTCGGCCTTTGCCAGAACCGTTTTCAGTGCCAGCATGACACGGCTGAGCTCTCCGCCGGATGCTATCTCCCTGATGGGCTTCACGCTCTCACCGGGATTGGCGCTTATCATGAACGAGATCTGGTCCGATCCGTGCGGACCCGCCTTCGCGTCCGATATCTCGATGCGGAAGACGGCGTTGGGCATGCCCAGGGTCCTGAGGACCTCCTCGATGTCCTTCTCAAGCACTTGTGCGCTCTTTTTCCTGGCATCACGAAGCTTCAGGGCTATCGATCCGTATTTCTCCTCCGCCTGCCGGAGCTCGCGGGTACAGCTTTCCAGATACTCCTCGGAGTTCTGCGTGACATCCAGCGTCTGTCTGGCTCCTGCTGCGAAGGCCAGCACGTCCTCCAGGGACGGTCCGTACTTCCTCTTCAGCTTCTGCAGGAGTGCAAGACGGTCCTGCATGCTGTTGACCGAATCCTGAGAGTAATCCACAGAGGACAGGTAGTCCCTGAGTCCGGAGGCGATGTCCTCCGCCTCTATCCTGGCGCTTTCCAGCCTTGCGGTGAAGTCGTTCAGCCCCTGGTCCACCCTGGCGGCCCTTGAGACGGCGTTCACGGCATCGTAGATTCCGGTGCGGACTTCCTTCAGACGGTCGTTGCACAGGCTCACGTTCTCGTAGATGGATTCGAACTGGCCCAGGATTCGGATCCTGTCCTTAAGCTCGTCATCCTCCCCGACGACCGGGGCGGCGTTCTCTATCTCCTCAAGGGCGAACTGCAGGTAGTCCTGCTGTCTGCGGCCCTCCTCCAACTTCCGCTCAAGCTCTTCTCTCCTGTGTGTCAGGACGCCTATCTGGCGGTGGGCTTCCTGGCACTGCGCCAGAAGGCCGTCGTTGTGGGAATAGGAATCGAGGATGCGGCGCTGCCTGTCGTTCAGGAGAAGGCTCTGGTGCTCGCTCTGTCCGTGCATGTCTATCAGGCTTTCGGCAAGGATGGCGAGGTCGGATCTGGAGAAGAGCTGGCCCTGCACATGGATCAGCGACCTGCCGCCGTTGGCCTTCACCGTACGCCTGATGTAGAGGACACCGTCCTCGGGCTCCACTCCGCGTTCGGAGAGCCACGGAAGGATCTCATGTCCGTCGGGAACGGACACCACGGCATCGACCACTATCTCATCGGCACCGTTTCTGACGGCTGAGGTATCGGCCTTCTCACCCATGAGAAGTCCCAGCGCGCCGAGTATGATGGACTTTCCGGATCCGGTCTCGCCTGTTATCACGTTGAATCCTCCGGAGAAGTCCACGCAGAGGTTCTCTATCAGCGCGAAGTTCCGGATCTCAAGATGCTCAAGCATTGAAACCTCCGGCCCAGCCGAGCTTGTCCCTCAGAACCTCTATGAAACGCCTTGCCGTGTTCTCCACGAAAAGTACCCTGGACCGGCCCGCATTCACGGAGATGATGTCGCCCTCGCTCACCGAGAACAACTCGTGTCCGTCGCATGTGAGGGCCACCTCCGTGTTCTGCGCCGGGATCCTGATCTCTATGCGTGCGCTTCTGTCCACCACAAGAGGCCTTACGCTCATGGCGAACGGGCATATGGGGTTTATTATTATGGCATCGAGGGATGCATCAAGGATGGGACCGCCTGCCGAAAGGCTGTAGGCCGTGGATCCTGTCGGTGTGGCGATGATTATACCGTCACCCTTGAGCCTTGCGGCCAGCGTGCCGTTCACCATGAGGTCCATCCTGGTCATCCTGGCGCGGGTCATGGCCGAAACCGTGACGTCGTTGAGGGAACTGCTGGAGAAGACCTCCTTCCCGTCACGCAGGACCGAGACATCCAGCATCATCCTGGATGCCACCGTGCTCCTGCCGCATGCGTAATCGTCCAGCACGCGTTCCACCTCGTCCACCGCGGTGTCGGCGATGTAGCCGAAATTGCCCAGGTTGACGGCAAGGACGGGAATGCCGCGGCCCTTGAGGAGCCATGCGCATGTGAGGACCGTTCCGTCACCTCCCAGCGATATTGCCAGGTCGCAATCGGGCACCTGCAGGGCGAGGTCGCTTTCCGACGAATCCAGCATCATGACCGTGCATGAGGCTCCCCTTGAGGTCAGGTAGTCCGTCAGTCGCGTACACAGAGGACCCGCATCCTTCTTCCTGGAGTTGGCGAGGATAACAACGCTTGAGATCTTTCTGTCAGCCATGACGCCTCCTCAGCACATCAGGGAAGATGCGCGATCACCCTGGATATTATCTCTATCTCATCCTGACGCAGGAACATGTAGAGCGGGAAACCCACCGCACGGAAATAGAACGATGCCGCGACGGGCGCGATGTCGAACGGGTCCCCTTCCATGTCCTTCATCAGACAGTCGGCGAAGGCCATGCGGGTGGGAACCGATTTCTTCTCAGCGAACTTCACGGCCTCGTCCGGCTTCGAATCCAGCTGGACGGCGATCCCGCTGGCATTGGACACGAAATCCATCAGCGTGAGGCCGAACTGCCTGTGCCCGCCCTTGGAGAGCGACTGCTGGTAGACCTTGAGGATCTCGCGCCTCTTGGCGGCGTTCTCCTCCAGGTTGGAAAGCTGGACCATGCCCAGCGCGGCGTTCATGTCGGGCATGCTCAGGTACCTGGAAGGTCTCTTCCCCCTGAGGTTGTTCACATACTCGCCCCTGACGCCCATGACGGCCCCGCCGGCTGCGGAGACAACGCTGTCCTCCTCGAACGCACAGACGACGATCTGGCCTGTGGAGCCCGCGTAGAACTCATCCCCGATCCTGGAACCTATGCTCTCGCTTATGTCCTCGATGACCTTGACGGTACTGTAGTCGTAGCCCTCGACGAATGTGGTCTGCTCGTTGTATCTGACAGGCAATGTCCCATAATTCTCATAAAGCAGAAGAATATCGGCATCACTACCTGCAATCAGGGCATCGTTCGGGCATCCGGTATCCCTGTCGATATCGACCAGGACCATCTCTGCCCCGATGCCCTCTATGACATCCCTGTATACGGAAGGCGAAAGCGGGGAAACGGCGACCCTTGTCCCCTTGCCCGCTCCCATGAGCCTGAGAGCCTGCGAAAGGCACTCCGGATATGTCCTGTACGCCACTGCGGAGGTCGTCTTCACGGTTTCACAGAAGAGCTGCACGAAGGCACGGGCCCTCTCGCCGGGACCTATCTTCTCGTTGACCATTGTCTGCAGGACACTGTCCATGTCCCGCCTCTTGAGAGTGGGTTTGTAGAACTGGATCATATCACTAGAATTCTAATCAAGATTCATTATTTAAGCAACTTCATTTGCTTGTGCGCCGCATGTGTTGTAAGATGTAATACTGATGGGCTATGTGCCCTCCGGGAGATTCAAATGCTTAAACTCAACAAGAAGAGAACATTCCTCATCGGATTTGCATTCTTCGGAATCCTTCTGCTCTGGCAGGTCTACGACTCATGGTGTCCCACCCTCCTGACAGAGATCATCAAGACCAAACTCGGCACGGCCGATGAGCTTGAGGTCCAGTGGCTGGTCGGTATCATCATGGCCTGCGACAACCTGGCCGCACTGATCCTGCTTCCCATCTTCGGAAGCCTTTCGGACAAGACGCACACAAAGATCGGAAAGAGGATGCCCTACATCCTGGTCGGAACGTTCGTATCGGCCGTGGCATTCCCGTTCATCCCCCTCTTCTTCCACCTGAACAAGATCGGAGCGATGATCGCGATGATGGCCATAGTCCTTCTTTTCATGATGATGTACCGCAATCCGGCCGTCGCACTCATGCCGGACATCACACCCAAGCCGCTCAGGGCCAAGGCCAACGGAATCATAAACATCATGGGCTATTTCGGCGGAGCGTTCGCCACGGTGCTCGGAATGGTATTCGTACTCTCCAAGTACCTGAAGAGCGACAATCCCAGCCTCATGACCATAGAGCTTCCCTTCGTGATCGCGTCTGTACTGATGGTCATATCCGCCCTGGTGCTGTTCTTCACCATCAAGGAGAACAAGATAGAGGAAGAGATCAAGGACGAGCTTGAGGAAGGCGAGCGCATGGCAGCCATCGCCGATCCCGTCGACGACGACAAGCCCATGTCCAAGGCCAACAGGGTCATGCTCCTTGCCATCCTGGGAGCCGAGTTCCTCTGGTTCATGTCGGACAATGCGCTGGGAACATATCTCAACAACTATGTCTTCTACGCCATGGGAGCAGCCACGAGCAACACATCCATGATGATAATCGCCGGCGGTCTCGCATCCGTCATAGGATTCGCCACGGCGGGCTTCATCGCGGACAAGATAGGAAGGAAATGGACGATCGCATCGGGCCTCTGCCTGACGGTTGTGGGCCTGATCATCATGTGCTTCATCAAGGCCAGCGTCACGGTCCTGGATTCGGGTCTCAAGGCGTTCCCCAAGATGCTGCTTGTCGTATGGGTCATCAAGGGCTACGGCATGGCTCTGGTGCACAACTGCTCGTTCCCGATGGTCGTCGAGCTCTGCTCCTCGAAGAAGATTGGAAAGTTCACGGGCTACTACTACGCATCCAGCATGGCCGCACAGACGGTCACCCCTGTCCTGCTGGGCCTGATCCTCAGGGCAAGCGGAGCATGGAGCGTCCTTCCCAAGTACGCCACAATCCTCACATGTCTGTCGTTCCTGGTCTTCACCTTCTGCGTCAAGAACATCAAGGCCAAGAAGATCAGCAACGCCAAGGGCCTGGAAGCGCTCGGCAGCGACGACTGATATCCAACTTCATAACGCAAAAAGCGGAGCTCCCCTGCTCCGCTTTTTTCATATACATTTATATGCAAATATCCGCTGACAGACCGCTACTGTTTTTAGGGCCATTGTGCAAGCGATGATATTTCAAGCAAGTCCGCCGCAAGACTGCGGTGAGACTGAGGAGACATACCTATCTGGTAGGCTCCTCAGGTGAGACGCAGTAATTGCGGATGGAATTGCGTAGAAATAAAAAGACCTGGCGGCTACCTACTCTCCCGCATTGCTGCAGTACCATCGGCGTGAGAGCGCTTGACTTCCGTGTTCGGGATGGGAAC
>JBGUMQ010000075.1:0-18658 GCA_045116915.1 Sphaerochaetaceae bacterium
CATGGCTGCGAAGACCGTTTTCGTGAACGGTCCCGCTGGCGTGTTCGAGCAGGAACCCAGCGAGCTCGGAACAAAGACCATATGGCAGGCTTTGGCCGATACGCAGGCATTCACCGTGCTCGGCGGAGGCGACAGCATCACCGCCACGGAGAAATACGCTCTGACGGACAGGATCGGATATATCTGCACCGGCGGCGGAGCATTGATAAGATTCCTCTCAGGTGAGGAACTTCCTGTTGTGAAGGCCCTGAGACATGGAGCGGAAGTAGGAGGAAAATGATGTTCGACAAGGACAAGGTGAAACTTGGAATCGCACCCATAGGCTGGTGCAACGACGATATGCCGGAACTGGGGGCGGAGAACACCTTCAGGCAGACGGTCAGCGAGATGGCCCTGGCGGGGTTCACCGGCTGTGAGATAGGGAACAAGTATCCCAAGGATCCCGCGGAGCTCAAATGGGAGCTGGACCTCAGGGGAATGAGGATCGCGAGCAGGTGGTTCTCTTCATTCATCCTCACGCAGGACATCGGTCAGGTGGAGAAGGACTTTTGCGCCGAGCTGGATTTCCTTGCCGCCGTGGGTGCCGACCGCATCAACGTCAGCGAGCAGAGCTTCTCCATCCAGGGGAAGACGGATGTCCCGATCCTCACGGGCGGCCACAAGCCCGTGATGGACGATGAGCAGTGGAAACGCTTCTGCGATGGCCTGAACAGGCTTGGAAAGATCGCTTCCGAGCGTGGTTTCAAGCTTTGCTACCATCATCACATGGGAACGGTGGTCCAGACTTCGGAGGAGACCGACCGCATGATGGCCAACACCGATCCCCGTTATGTGTTCCTCTGCTATGACACGGGACACTTCACATTCGCTGGGGAGGACCCTCTTCTGATGCTGAAGAAGTATGTCTCCAGAGTGGGCCATGTGCACCTGAAGGACATGAGGCTGTCCGTGGTGAAGCAGGTCAGGGACAACAACTGGAGCTTCCTCACAGCGGTCAGGAACGGCGCCTTCACGGTGCCCGGAGACGGGGACGTGGACTTCGATCCTGTCTTCAAGGTCCTTTCCGACGCCCATTACGAGGGATGGCTTCTTGTCGAGGCGGAGCAGGATCCGGCCAAGGCCAATCCGCTCGAGTACGCGATCAAGGGAAGACGGTACATCAAGGAGCACACGGGACTCTGATCCGTGGAGGGAAAAGGAGGCGTCATGTATTTCGGCAAGGAAGTGAAGCGGGGCTACAACCCCTACATCGACAGCTCGACCGACGACATGGGAACCATGATGGATGTCGGACTCCTGGTGATGGAGAAGGGCGATGTGTATGAGATCGACGAGAAGGACAAGGAGACCGCGGTCCTCCTGTTTTCCGGAGATGTCGTGTTCGAGTATGCGGGGAAGAGGATCGAAGGCCACCGGCCCGACTGTTTCCGGCATGAAGCATACTGCCTGCTTTCCCCTCGGGGCGTGAAGATAACGCTGCGTGCCGAAGGACATGCCGAGGTCTACATCCAGCAGACTGTCAACGACAGGGACTACGAGCCTGTAATGTACACTCCTCAGGATGTGCAGGTACAGCATGCAGGTGCGAACGGGGAGCTGATGGGTTGCATGAGACGTGAGATAAAGACGTTCTTCGACTATGAGAACGCCCCGTTCTCGAACATGGTGCTCGGAGAGGTCCTGAATTTCCCCGGAAAGTGGTCGTCGTACCCGCCGCACCACCACCCCCAGCCGGAAGTCTACTTCTACAGGTTCGATTATCCGCAGGGCTTCGGTGTGGGATTCGCCAACGGCGAGGTGTACAGGACGGGACACAACGGGCTCGCCGTGATAAACAGCGGCATGCACTCGCAGTGTGCGGCTCCCGGATACGCCATGTGCTATGCCTGGGGAATCAGGCATCTGGACGGGGATCCGTGGCGCAAGACCAGGATCGACGACAAGGAGCATTCGTGGCTGTGGAAGGCGGATGCCAACGACCATATTTTCAAGGATTGAAGGGGAGGACGCATGGAGACCGTAAGACTTACAATGGCCCAGGCGCTGGTGAGGTTCCTGGAGAACCAGTACATCTCATATGACGGCAAGGAACATCCGTTCGTCGAGGGAGTGATCATGCTTCCCGGACACGGTAACGTCCTTGGCCTGGGGCAGGCCCTGGCGCAGGAGGCACACCGCCTTAAGGTGTGGCAGGGCAAGAACGAGCAGGGCATGGCCCACACGGCCGTGGCGTTCGCCAAGCAGTGCAAGCGCAAGAAGATAATCGCCGTCACATCGTCGGTCGGTCCCGGTGCGGCAAACATGGTCACGGCGGCCGCTACGGCTACTGCGAACAACATCCCCGTGCTGATCCTGCCCGGCGATGTCTATGCCTGCCGCCAGCCCGACCCCGTGCTGCAGCAGATCGAGCAGACACATGACCTTTCGGTGTCCACTAACGACGCGTTCCGTGCCGTATGCCGCTACTGGGACCGCATCGTGCGTCCGGAGCAGCTGATGAGCGCGATGATAAGCGCATTCAGGGTCCTCACGGATCCTGCGGACACGGGTGCCGTGTGCATAGCAATGCCCCAGGATGTGGAGGGAGAGGCCTATGACTATCCCGTCTCCTTTTTTGAAAAGAGAGTCCATCGTCTTGCAAGACGCACTCCGGAAACAGAGGCCATAGAGGAGGCTGCCGCGGTCATCAAGGCTGCAAAGAAGCCCCTTCTGATTTGCGGCGGAGGAGTCCGCTACAGCGAGGCGCACAAGGAGTTCAGGCAGTTCGCGGAGAAGACCGGGATCCCGTTCGGCGAGACCCAGGCGGGCAAGGGTGCGGTCCTGTTCGACCATCCGCTGAATCTAGGCGGAATCGGTGTGACGGGGTGCTCTGCAGCCAACGAGATCGCAAAGGATGCTGATGTCATCATCGGCGTAGGAACGCGCTATACGGATTTCACGACATCGTCCAAGTGGCTGTTCAAGGACGGCGCGAAGTTCGTCAACATCAACGTGTCGGAGTTCCAGGCCCTCAAGATGGATGCCGTTCCCGTCGTGGCCGATGCCAAGAGGGCCCTTCCGGCCCTGCTCAAGGCCCTGGACGGATACAAGGCTCCGTACAGCGGCGAGATCCAGGCGGCACGCACGCGCTGGTTCACCGAGCTCGACAGGCTCAGAAGCATAACCTTCTCCGACGATTATGTGCCGGAGGTGAACGACAGGAACGCGGACAGCGCAAGACGCTTCGCAAAGGACCTTGACAGCTGTCTGGCCCAGACGACTGTGCTGGGAGCCCTGAACCTGATGATGGACAAGGACGATGTCGTCATAGGGTCATCCGGTTCGCTTCCCGGCGATATGCAGAGGATGTGGTGCGCACGCAGCCTTGATTCCTACAACATGGAGTACGGCTACTCATGCATGGGCTATGAGGTGTCCGGAGCCCTCGGAGTCAAATACGCGATCGGCGACAACCATGATGTCTACTCCATGGTCGGCGACGGCAGCTTCATCATGCTGCACTCCGAACTCCTGACAGCCGTGCAGGAGCACAAGAAGATCATAGTGTGCGTCTTCAACAACGCAAGCTTCGGATGCATCAACAACCTTCAGGTCGGTCATGGCAACGACACGCTGTGCACCGAGCTCCGCTTCCGCGGGGAAGACGGAAAGCATTCCGGTGTCTTCATGCCGGTGGATTTCGCGAAGATCGGCGAGGCCTACGGATGCAAGTCATATGTGGTCAGGACAATGGATGATCTTAAGAAGGCCATGAACGGAGCAAGGAGAATCAAGGACAGGCCGGTCGTGTTCGACATCAGGGTCATGCCCAAGTCGATGACCGAAGGCTACGGCTCATGGTGGAGGTGCGGGGATACCCAGGTTTCGGAGAACCGCCGCAACGTCGAGGCGTACGAGGACCATCTCGAGCACGTGAAGGACGCAAGGAAGTACTGATGAGAGTGGAACTGCCTTACAACAGGGGCACGGTTGCTGTCGAGGTGGCGCCGGAGCATCTTGGTGCCATCCTTGAACTGAATGACTCCAAGGAAGGGAAGATCCGGAAAAATCCGGTTGAACTCACGAAAGAGGCCATCGCAGGTTCTTTCGACTCCTTCCTGTCGCTTCCTGGGGACGTGCTTGTGATAGTCAATGACGGAACACGACCCACGCCCACGAGGCTTGTCCTGGACGCCATCGGTCCGGCCCTGGAGAAGGAGGATGTGTCGTTCCTGATCGCCACCGGAACCCACAGGGCCCCGACGGAGCAGGAATACGGGTTCATCTTCGGTTCCTGGTACGACCGGTTCAGGGACAGGGTCTTCGTCCATGACTGCCACGCCATGGAAGACATGGACTACTACGGGCGCACGAGCCGCGGGACGGAGCTGTATCTGAACAAGCTGGTGGGCAAGGCGTCCAAGGTCGTGGTCATAGGGTCTGTGGAGCCCCATTATTTCGCCGGATACACGGGAGGCAGGAAAGGCTTCCTCCCCGGTGTGGCGGCATTCTCCTCCATAGAGCACAACCACAAGATGGCTCTATCTCCGGAAGCGAAGGCACTTGCCCTGGATGGCAATCCTGTCCATGAGGACCTGATGGAGGCGATGGAGCTGGTCAGGTGTCCGGTCTACTCGATCATGACGGTCCTGGACAAGGACCATGAGATCGACACCGTCACGGCGGGGGATATAAACAAATCGTTCGCGGATGCCGTGAAAGCGGCCAATTCGATATTCACCGCACCGCTTGCGCATAAGGCCGATATCGTTGTGACGGCGGCGCCATATCCCATGGATGTGGACCTATACCAAAGCCAGAAGGCCATCGACAACGCCAAGCTCGCCCTGAAGGACGGAGGAACAATGATACTTGTGTCCGCCTGCAGGGAAGGCATAGGCGGAGAGGCCTTTGTGAAACTCCTGTCCAGTGCCTCGACACCGGAGGAAGTCCTGGAAAAAATCGAGCGTAACTTCAAACTGGGCTATCACAAGGCCGCCAAGATGGCCGAGGTGTTCATGCGCGCCGATGTCCAGGCCTACACCGAACTGGAGGACGGAAAACTCTCAAGCGTGTTCATCACTCCGGTCCATGACCTCCAGAAGGCCATCGACGATGCCATTGCAAAGCATGGCCCACAATGCAAGGTCGTGTTCATGCCGGACGGCTCGGTGACTGTACCGATGGTCGGGTGAGACGCAAGCCCCATGAAAGAAAAAGCTCCGCGGATGTCCACGGAGCTTTTCTGTTTGTGGTCGTTTTCTCTTATTTGAGTGTGACCTTGAATGATGTCGTCAGACCCGCGTAGGAGACTGTGACCGTCTTCTCTCCGGCTGTGGAGAGGTCGTCCGACGTCGAGAGTGTGTATCCTGTGCTGTAGTCGTAGTAGCTGTTGTCGCTGCGGTTGTTGCTGTTGGCCCTTGCGCAGGATGCGATCTCATCCTTGTCCGCAGTACCGTCTCCGTTGTAGTCGACCCCGTCGGCCTTCGTGTAGTACAGGGTTCCAGCCGGACTGGTGCTTGTCTTTACGACTCCGTCGTTGTTGACGGACGACTGTCCGCCGAATCCGCCCTGTCCACCCTGGCCGGGCTGTCCCTGACCCTGCGGAGCCTGCTGTCCCTGAGGGGCTGACTGACCCTGGGGTGCCTGTCCCTGAGATGTCTGCTGTCCCTGAGGAGCCTGTCCCTGGGGAGCTCCGCTGCTCTGTGACGAGAACTTGTCCACTGAATGCTGGATTCCATCTGTTGTCTTGAGTGCCGCACGGCTGTAGACGGTTCTGAAATCCTCGTTTCCTGCGGCGTTCGTCAGGACTTCAGTCACCTCGAGGTTGAGGTTTTCCGCGATGTCATAGACATCGAGGTCCTTGCCGGCTGTCAATTCCTTCTCATTATATTCCACCACCAGTGCCGTGGGTGTGGCGCTGACAGGCGCCTTGTTGGTGGATGTGAACACGATGTATGTCGGATCCTTCCTGGAGCTGGCCTTCAGCTCGGTGTAGCTGTTCGTGAACGAATCGGTATCGGGATCGATGATTCCGTTTCCGTCCGTGTCTTCTCCGACATAGAGGGCGACACTTCTTCCGCCGTCCAGGTTGTAGGCGAACGTGTATCCCAGGCTCTTCGCAAGCTCGGCCATCTGCTTGACCGATCCGTTGGCGCAGATGATTGCGTAACCGTCCTCGCTGGCGGCGAACACAGTTCTTGCGGCGGCTCCGGCGTAGTGGCCGACATAGTTGTCAAGGCCGAACACCTTGCTGTCCGTGAGGTCGTCGTCCGTCTCGTCGTAGAGGACCTCTCCTCCGACCAGGATGGGGACGAATCCCGTGACGGCCGACACCACATATGTTGAAGGATCGGACTCGGACTGCATCACCTTGTTCCCGTTGATGTCGTAGTAGTAGGCCTTTCCCGCGACCAGTGCGTCGGCATCGACCCAGTAGTCCGCCCATCCGACCTGGCCGGATGCGGTGATCACGAGCGGATCGCATTCCGTATGGTCGATGGACTCCGTGCTCTTTATAACGACGCCGTTGGCGATGACCACTCCGTCCGGTTCCCACTGGGCATAGCAGTACTCGTAACCATAGCCGCTTCTTTCATTCCAGTTGTAGAATATTCCTGCATTGGAGGCTGCCAGGATATTGTTCTGGGCGCCATAGCTGTTCAGATCGGCTGAAAGCGTGGCCATGTCGTTGGTCCCGTCCTCTGTCACCGATCCGTTGGATGCGGGGATGTACACAAAGGGTATGTAGCCTTTGGACTCGACGATGGTGAAGGCTCCGTATGTGGGATCCTCCGAGATCGCATAGGTGAGGGAATTGGTCTTTTCTGCCGCAATTTCCGTAATCGACTGTGCCGTCACCGCCGCGGCCACCAAGGCCAGAAGCAGTGCGATTGTCAGTGCTTTCTTCATCTGGGCGCTCCTTGTTCCTGATTTTCTGGAACCGATTCTATCAGGTCCGAGGAGGGAAAAACCTGTTATGCGGATAAAAACCACATTTCTTCACAAGTTGTCCGCGGAGTCTCCGATTTCAGGCATGGCATCGGGGGAATCGGTCTCCACGGCTTCCACGGAACGCAGCTTGCGTCCCATGGCGCGGTGGCGGATGAATGCGGCATCGATCTCGTTGCTGGCGGATGTGAGCTTCTTCTTGACCGTGTCCAGGACGCCGCCGAACTTGGCGTATTCCGTCTTGACCTCACCCAGCACGTGCCAGACCTCGGAGCTCTTCTTCTCTATGGCCAGGGTGCGGAATCCCATCTGCAGGCTGTTGAGAAGGCTCGCAAGGGTCGCAGGACCAGCTATCATCACATGGAACTCGCGCTGGATGCGGTCCTGGAGGCCGGGGATCGAGAGGATCTCGGCGTAAAGGCCCTCGATGGGAAGGAAGAGTATCGCGAAGTCGGTGGTGTAGGGGACATCGATGTATTTCTCACGTATGTCCTTGGATTCGTCGAGTATCCTGCGCTCAAGGGCCTTCCTGAGGATTTTGACGGCCTCCACATCGCTTGTCTCGGTGGCGGCGCACAGCTTCTCGTAGTCCTCGCGCGGGAACTTGGAGTCTATGGGCAGAAGCACATGCTCGCCTTCGTGTGTTCCGGGAAGCCTTACGGCGAACTCGACCGGGTCGCGGCTCGTGCGTTTTGTGACGACATTCCTGAGATATTGTTCGGGAAGCAGGATGTCCTGCAGGATACGCTCGGCCTGGAGTTCTCCCCACATTCCGCGGGCCTTGACGTTCGTGAGCACCTTCTCGAGGTTCCCCACACCCTGGGCCAGGACCTGCATCTCTCCCAGCTGCCTGTAGACGCTCTCAAGCCTGTCGCCGACTTCCTTGAAGGATGAGGCCAGCCTGCTCTCGAGTGTGCTCTGCAGTTTCTCCTCGACCGTCTGGCGCATCTGCTCGAGGCGCTTCTCATTGTCCGTGCGGATGTCATTGAGCTTGGCCTCCACCGTTCTGGTCAGCTTCTCGTTGTCCGTGGAGAACTGGGCAAGGCGCGTGTCCACCAGCGCGTTGAGCTGGGCGCTGCGCCGGTCCAGGCCGTCCAGGCGGGTGCTGGTGACGGTGAGTTCCTGCCCGATGCGCCGAAGCTCGTCCTCTGCGGAATCGAGCTGTTTCCCGATGCTTCCGAGCGCTTCCTTATATGATTGACTGTCGGTGTTCCTCGACTGTCTGACGAGTATGACGGCAAGGAGGATTATGGCTGTCAGGCCCGAGGCCAGGAGAATGTACTGCATACTCTGAAGGTAACATCAAAACGTCCGGTTTTCAATGTCGGGTGACGCTTCCGGGAGCCGTGACACATAAAAAACCATTTGAAAACCCCCATTATATTTTGTAGAATATATTCGGTTCACTCAGGAGGTGAAAACATGAAAAAAGTATTGATCATTGCCCTGTTGGCTCTGGTCGCGTTCTCGGCATTCGCCCAGTCCGCGACAGAGAAGAAAGACGAAGGCCCCGTCACACTCGAGTGGTGGACGTGGGATTCGACGATGAAGGACACGAACGATGCCATCATCGCCGCTTATGAGGCACAGCATCCGAACGTGAAGATCAACAACACGATCATCACGACCGACGGCGGTGCCTATGCAACACAGCTTGCCATCAACGCACAGCAGAAGAATCTTCCGGATGTGTTCACGATCTCTTCCGGAAACCTCGAGGACTGGGCCGAGCTCGGATACCTGAGGAATCTCGATGACCTGGTTGCCGGCGACCCGACGATCTTCGACGAGTTCTACAAGGGCATGTTCGACGCGGTCAAGGGCGTTGCAAAGACGGACTACTACTGCGCCGTTCCCTTCGCATACGTCTCCTGCGACCTGTTCTACAACAAGGACATGTTCGATGCCGCAGGTCTCGAGTATCCCAACGAGAACTGGACATGGGATGATTTCCTCAACGCAGCCAAGGCCCTCACAATCGATAAGGACGGCGACGGCGAGATCGACCAGTGGGGCTACTACGGCTACGGCCGCTACGCTGAGGCCCAGGCATGGGTGATCGCGAACAACGGAACCCTCATCAACGATCAGAAGAAGTTCGATCCGGATGCGAAGGCGATCGAGGCCCTGCAGTTCTTCACGGACCTTGTGCAGGAGTACCATGTCGCACCGATGCCCAAGGACATGACGGCCATGAAGTACAACAAGCTGTTCCCGAACCAGGTCTGCGCCATGTTCGTCGACGGCGGATGGCAGGTCAACGACTTCAGGACCGCAATCGGCGACAAGTTCCAGTGGGGTGTCACAAGGGTTCCCAACGGACCGAGCGCGACAGAGACATGGACATTCGGATGGCCCGATTCCTACGTTCTCTCTCCCACGACGGAGCATCCCGATGAGGCATGGGATTTCGTCAAGTTCGCAGCCGGCGGCGGTCTCTCCGCAGATCAGGTCATGGGTGGAAAGCTTTCCGCATACAAGGCCATCGTGGAGTCCCCGGAGTTCGTCGACATGACACAGCAGCCTTATGGCGACATGGAGCTCTTCAGAGAGCATGCCAACGACAAGTTCGTCACGACATACACCAAGAGCTGGTCGGAGTGGACAGGCTACGGTGCCGCCGAGAACATGGGTCTTGCCGGAGCGATCGACAGCATCCTCAACGGAGAGGCCACCTTCGATGAGGCGATGGCTAAGGCTAAAGAGGGAATCAACAAGATACTCTCCCGCGTCTACAAGTAAACGCCGGCACAGTACGGCAACATGGAGGCATATGGCCGGGTTCCGGCCATATGCTTTTTTTGATAAGATTGGTCATGAGAAACCGGAGGGTACATGGCTGAAAAACAGAAGTTCAAATGGCACAGTTGGGCAACGCCGTGGATATTGCTCTTCCCGACCCTGATCGGATTGTTCGTGTTCAGACTCATTCCGATAGTCTCTTCATTCGTCCTTTCGTTCTCCGACTGGAATCTGATACGTGATCCCATCTTCAACGGGCTCGAGAACTACAGGGAACTGTTCTCCGACCCTGATTTCTGGAAGATACTGGGCAACACGCTCAAGATCACCGTGGGATATGTGGCCGGTTCGATGGTGTTCGGGCTACTGCTTGCGCTCCTTGTCAACAACAAGATCCGCGGCATGAATTTCTTCAGGGCGGCGATCTATCTTCCGGTCATCACGTCATCGGTGGCCGTCGGAATAGTCTGGATGAGGATCCTGGGACCCAAATACGGAATCATAGACGCCATTTTCAAGAAGCTCGGCCTTACTGCTCCGTATTGGCTGGCGGACGGCAACATCGCGATCTGGACGGTCACGTTCGTGCAGGTGTGGAAGATGGCGGGATACTACATGATCCTGTTCCTGGCAGGTTTGCAGTCCATCAGCAAGGAAGTCATAGAAGCCAGCGTGGTCGATGGCGCCAATCCCACGCAGAGGCTGTTCCGCGTGACGCTACCGATGCTGTCACCCACCACGTTCTTCGTGTTCACGGTGGCGATCATGGATGCGTTCAAGAACTTCGAGCTCATCTACGCCATGACCAAGGGAGGACCCCAGAACAGCACCAACACCCTTGTGTACTCGGTCTATGTGAATGCGTTCTCATTCTTCCGTGTCGGCTACGCCGAGACCATAGCATGGATACTGATGGCCGTTGTCGGAGGACTGACTCTTCTGAACTTCTACGTGAAGAAATACTGGGCCCAGCCCTTGGAGTAGGAGGCGGAACATGGTGAAGAAGAAATCCGGCAGGTGGCTGCTGCTCATCCTCATAATCCTCGCCGCTTTCATTGCGGTATTCCCGTTCCTCTGGATGGTGTCCACATCATTCATGTCCGAGGACAAGATCTTCGCGCTGCCCATCCAGATCTGGCCCGACAAACTCTTCAAGTCCGGGATGTGGGAGAACTACAAGACCGTTTTCTCGAAATACAGCTTCGGACTGTACACCTGGAATTCATTCCTGATCTCGTTCCTGGCGGCGATCGGACAGATATTCGTGTGCCCGATGGCGTCCTTCGCTTTCGCCAAGATGCGCTTCCGCGGGCGCAGGTGGATCTACACGCTGCTGCTGATGACACTGATGATCCCGGTCCAGGTGATCATCATCCCCGAGTACTATCTGATGATGAAGCTCGGCTGGATCAACAGCTTCCTTCCGCTGATAGTGCCGTCGTTCCTGTCCGGAGCCCTGGGGACATTCATGTTCATATCCGTCTTCGAGGCGATACCGAGCGCGATGTTCGATGCCGCGGTCATAGACGGGGCATCGGCCTACAAGATACTGTGGCGCGTGTATTTCCCGCAGGCCACGGCATCTGTGGCAACGCTGTTCATCATAGCGTTCATGAACAACTGGAACGACCTTCTCAGGCCGCTTCTGTATCTCAACAAGGCCAGCATGTACACGGTGACCATAGGACTTACAAGATTCCAGAGCGAATACACATCGAGCTGGGGGCTTCTGCTCACGGCGTCGGTCATATCGGTCCTGCCTCTGATCGTGGTCTACATCTTCTGCCAGAGGTACATTATCGAGAACCAGATGAGCTCAGGGGTCAAGGGATGATCGAGTCAAGAATAGACACCGTACGTTATGACAACGGGGAGATCCAGCGTTTCCAGATTGTGTCCGGCTTCGCCTGGAACGACCTGGAGTTCGTGCAGCCTCCGTTCTCGAAAGAGGCATTCAGCGAGATGTGCAGGATATACGGGAAGTTCGTCGTTCCCAAGAACGCCTTCCTGTACGGCATATTCCTTATGTTCCATGTACCGGAAGGGATGGACATCCCGTTCCCCTATGAAACGGAAAGCGGGGTTTTCTTCGACCGGCAGCTTGCCGCCGCGGAGGGTCTGCGTGCACTTGTGAGGGAAGGGAAGATCCGCAACGAGGACCATCATCTGGTAGTCGACGAACCCCGGGCCAGGGCTTTTCTGGATACGCTTGAAGCCGGAGGCTGGCTCCAGGTCTGTTGCGGGGACCGTACGGACGATGTCTGCGTGATGCCGTTCGGCGAGGACCTGGGATTCCTCAGCGCTTTGGATCCGCAGCCGCACATGGTGTGCAATTCCCATTTCTTCCAGATGGACATGTTCGACGGGGATTCACCGTACGATATTTTCGGCAACCCCTACGGCATGACCGTGAAGAACGGCATCATGAGCCTTCCGCCAGTGAACGGCAGGGAGGCCTTCGTGGTGGACATGGACGGCAACCCCTCCATCGTGAGGCCCGACATAAGGGAGATCCCTGTTCTGATACAGGGAAAGACATTCATCCACGGAAGGAACTGCACCATGTACGCAAGACCGTGGACAAGGGAAACCCCTGCCGATGAAGGTCTGGACATCATGGTCGTCGGTGATGAGGTCGTGGCGTTCCACGAAGGAGGCCGGGTGAGGGTTCCCACCGCCGGATTCGTCATCCACACCAGAGAACACCTCGAGACGGTGCAGAGTCCCGTCCAGTATCCTGGACAGGAGAACATACTGTTCGCCGTCCAGGTCGGCTCCTCCGTGGTCAGGGACGGCGAGGTCGTGGACCATTTCGAATCATCGTTCTACGACTACAGGAAGGATCCCGTCCCTTATCCGCCCTCGATGTATCCGCTGGACTATTCCGCGGACAGGGCTCCGAGGATGGCGGTCTGTTCCGACGCCGACGGGGATCCCGTGATAGTATGGGCGGAGGGATGCTCCAAGCTGTTCTATTCCAGGGGGAATGAGAGCTGCGGCGCATCGCTTCTGGAGTTCGGGCGCTACTGCAGGTCCATCGGTCTTGTGAACGCCCTGAACCTTGACGGAGGAGGATCGTCGGAGATATTCCTGGACGGGAAGATGCACATGCATGTGTCCGGCCGCAGGGACGACAACTCGGATTCCGAGCGTCCCGTTCCGATGGGGATGATGGTCAGATGAATTACATTGATGCCCTGAATGGGATGACTTTGAGGCAGAAGGTCTGCCAGATGCTTCTGCCGGCTTTCAGATACTGGGTCCCTGGTGCTCCGGACAGTATTCCTGTTCAGACGATGGCCCGGATGCTGGGGGAACGGCAGTTCGGAGGCATCATAGTCTTCGACGGGAACATCGTCGATCCGAAACAGATCTCCGGATTCCTGCGAATGGTCGGTGCCGCGGCATCCGCATCCGATTCCTGTGTCCCGTACTTCTTCGGTATCGATCAGGAGGGCGGAAGGGTCTCGAGACTTGTCGGAGGGACAAGGCTTGCAGGGAACATGGCTCTCGGTGCCGCAGGTGACGATGGCCTGGCCCGCGAGGTGGCGGAGGTCATCGGGAGCGAGCTTTCGGAAGTCGGATTCGATCTTGATTTCGCACCGGCCATGGACGTGAACGACAACCCCGCCAATCCTGCGATAGGGGTGAGGTCGTTCTCCGATGATCCGGCTCTTGTCTCCCGGCTGGGATGTTCATTCATGAAGGGGCTTCAGGCGCACGGGGTGATGGCTGTGGCGAAGCATTTCCCGGGACATGGGAACACCGTTGTGGACAGCCATATAGGACTTCCTGTTGTCGACAAGTCCCTGGATGAGCTGGAAGCGACGGAACTGGTTCCCTTCAGGGCCGCTACAGATGTGGCGGACATGGTCATGACCGCACACATCCAGTTCCCGCAGGTGGAGAAGGAGACATATGTCTCAAGGGAGACCGGGGAGAAGGTATTCCTTCCGGCCACGTTGTCCAGGACGATGATCACGGGGATCCTGCGGGAAGGCATGGGATACGACGGGGTGGTGATCACCGACGACATGTGCATGGGTGCCATAGCAAGACACTTCGAACCGCTGGATGCCGCCGCGTTAGCGATCAACGCCGGCGCGGACATCATACTGATGCCCGTGGACCTTTCGGTGCCTGAAGGGTTCGAGGCCATCGACAGGTATGTGGACGGCATCGTGGGCATGGTGGAGAAGGGCGATATCCCGCTGTCCAGGATAGACGGGTCCGTCGGCAGGATTCTGTCGCTGAAAGGAAAGAACCGGAATGCACCGCAGCAGTCGGGATTCTTCGACTGGCGGTCCCACCTTCCTTTCAGGTTCAGGTCCGCATTCAAGGCTGTGACTCTTCTTGAGAACAGAAGCGGTCTTCTGCCGCTTTCCGGAACGGAGAGGATCCTTGTGGTCTGCCCGTCCGTATTCTCCCGCGATGCTGTCGAAGAGGCCATGGGAATCATGGTCAGGAGCAGGATAATACCTGAGAAGAACAACATCGAGGTACGGCTTGAGCAGGGACAATCCGTCCTGCCGGACGGCTATGATGTCTGCATCATCATTTCCGAGGGAACGTGCAACGTACGGATTCCCGTGGATTGCGGATCGAAGACCGTGTTCGTCAGTGCCGCACTGCCGTACGATACCGCCTGCGCGACCGGTTGCGATGCGGTCCTGGCGTGCTACGGTTATGAGGGCGGTCCGAACCTGTCCGCATGCATCCTTTCCGTATTCGGGACATTCATGCCCAAAGGCAGGCTCCCTGTCGATATACCGGGTCCTGACGGGAAAGTGGTCTGGAAACGCGGTTTCCGGCTGGACTGATCAGACTACATTGACCCGGATCAGGTCGTTCACTATCTCGCGTACCTTCAACTTGTTCTGGGGGAAATAGACCATGTGGAACAGGTAGGTCTCCAGCATGATGGTAAGCTTGTCGGCGACATCCTGAGGGCTGCAATCTCGCATTTTACCCTCTTTGATGGCCTGGCGGATAAGTCTTGCAAAGAAAAGATTCAGTTTCGCTGTCCTGCGGGACACGGTCTCCGGAAGATCCTCGAACCTGTCTATCATCTTCAGGAAATTGCCGACCTGTTTCTCGAACGTGTCCGCCTTGTCCATGATGTCGTTGGAGATCATTCTGAGCTTCTCCACGGGATCGGAGACGGACCTCCATTTCTCTGAGGAATACTGGGAGAAAGCCAGGTCCGTGGTGTACTTCACGGCTTCCTGATAGAGTTGGGACTCATCCTTGAAATACTGGTAGACCGTTGTCCTCGAAAGGTTGCAGGAGGATGCGATGAGACTGAGGTTCGCGTTCTTGCCCTCTGTCGCGTAGACCTCAAGGGCCGCCGCCATGATCTCCTTCTTCCTCTGCTCGTGGTCTATCTTCTTTGGCATATTGACATTATAGCTTCAAATGTCGGAAACGTAAAGGAAGTTTGTTCCTCCGGGTCCCTGTATTTGCCGATTGCCCTGCGTTTTTGTATTTTAGTGTCAGAACGCCGGTCTGCCCATGGGTTTGACCCCATATGGCACACTAGCAGAGAGGTGAAGGATGAACATCGACAAGTTTACGATAAAAATGAAGGAGGCCCTCCAGGGGGCCGAGAACCTCGCCACGAGGTACAACAACGCGGAGATAGGCAACGAGCACATGTTCCTTGCCATACTCCAGCAACAGGACGGGATCGCAGAGCCTTTGTTCGCGAAGGTCGGAATCGATTTCCAGGGTCTTCTCAATGAGACGCGCTCCATGGTGGACAGGCTCCCGAAGGCTTATGGCGGCGCCGTCAACATCGGCATATCGCGCGCTCTCTACCAGGTCCTCACGGAGGCCCAGGCGGAGGCTGACAAGTTCAAGGACGAGTATGTCTCCACGGAGCATGTCATACTGGCCCTGCTGGGTGACGACGGCCAGACGGGTCGTCTTCTCAAGCGCTACGGCCTGACCAGGGATGCGCTCATGCAGGCGCTGCAGAGCATCCGCGGAAGCCAGCGTGTGACGGATCAGGACGCCGAGAGCAAGTACCAGGCGCTCCAGAAGTACTGCCGTGACATGACCGCCCTGGCAAGACAGGGCAAGATGGACCCCGTCATAGGACGTGACGAGGAGATAAGGCGCGTCATGCAGGTGCTGTCCCGAAAGACGAAGAACAACCCGGTGCTCATCGGTGAGCCCGGAGTCGGAAAGACGGCCATCGTGGAGGGTCTTGCGCAGAGGATCGTGGGCGGCGATGTTCCCGATTCGCTGAAGGACAAGAGCCTCCTGTCGCTTGATGTCGGCGCACTTGTGGCCGGTGCCAAGTTCCGCGGCGAGTTCGAGGAACGTCTGAAGGCTGTCGTCAACGAGATCACCAGGAGCGAAGGAAAAATCATCCTCTTCATAGATGAGCTCCACACCATTGTCGGTGCCGGTGCCGCGGAGGGATCCACAGACGCCTCCAACCTCATCAAGCCGGCTCTGGCACGCGGAGAACTGCATGCCATCGGAGCCACGACCCTTGACGAGTACCGCAAGTACATAGAGAAGGACAAGGCCCTGGAAAGACGATTCCAGCCTGTTTTTGCTTCCGAACCCTCGGTTGAGGACACCATTTCCATCCTCCGTGGAATCAAGGACCGCTACGAGGTCCATCACGGCGTGCGCATAAAGGACGATGCCCTTGTGGCCGCCGCAGTGCTTTCAAACAGGTACATAACCAACAGGTTCCTGCCGGACAAGGCCATAGACCTGATAGACGAGGCCGCAAGCCAGCTCAAGATAGAAATCGAGAGCCAGCCCGAGGAGCTGGACAAGATCGAGCGCAAACTCATGCAGCTCCAGATAGAGCAGCAGGCGCTTTCCAAGGAAGACGATCCCTCGTCCAGGAACAGACTGGAGAAGATCAACGCCGAACTCGCCGACCTGAAGAACACCAGGGATACGATGCATCTGAGATGGGAGAACGAGAGGAACGCCATCGAGGGCATCCGCGAGAAGAAGTCCCGCCTTGAGGAGCTGAGGACCCAGGAGAGCATCGCCGAACGCAACGGCGATTTCGCCAAGGCGGCAGAGATCGTGCACGGCCAGATCCCGCAGCTCCAGAAGGAGATCGAGGAGGACAGCGCAAGGCTCAAGGCGGTGCAGGGGGACAACAAGCTCCTGCGCGAGGAAGTGGATGAGGACGATATCGCAAGGATCGTCTCTTCCTGGACCGGAGTCCCCGTTGCCAAGATGCAGGGCTCGGAGATGCAGAAGTACCTGAACCTTGAGAAGACGCTTTCGGAAAGGGTCATAGGGCAGGACGAAGCCATCGCCGCGGTCGCGAACGCCATCAGGCGCAACAAGACCGGTATCGGCGACGACCACAGGCCTCTCGGATCGTTCCTGTTCGCAGGCCCCACGGGTGTGGGAAAGACAGAGCTGGCCAAGGTCCTTGCCGGTATGCTGTTCGATGACGAGAAGGCGCTGACCCGCATAGACATGTCGGAGTACATGGAGAAGTTCAGCGTATCGCGTCTGATCGGAGCACCCCCGGGATATGTCGGGTACGACGAGGGCGGACAGCTGACGGAGGTCGTCAGAAGGCGTCCATATTCCGTGGTCCTTTTCGATGAGATAGAGAAGGCCCATCCAGATGTGTTCAACGTCCTGCTCCAGATCCTGGATGACGGAAGGCTCACGGACGGACAGGGAAGACTGGTTGACTTCACCAACACGATCATCATCATGACCAGCAACCTGGGAAGCCGCCAGCTGATGGAGGCACCGGACCTGAAGACCGGCCATGAGGCTGTAATGGAGGTCATACGCGGTGCGTTCAAGCCCGAGTTCATCAACAGGATTGATGAGATAATCATCTTCAACAGGCTCGGAAAGGAGCAGATATCGGCGATCGTGTCGCTGCAGCTCGGAAAGCTTGCGCAGAGGCTCTCCAACAGGAACCTCACACTCAAGTGGGACGACAGTGTGGTGGATATGGTGAGCGAGGCCGGATTCGATCCGGATTACGGTGCAAGACCCATCAAGCGCGCCATCCAGACAATGGTGGAGAACCCGCTTGCGGTGGATATGCTGCACGGACGCTTCAGCGACGGCGACACCATCAGCGTCAGCGCACCGGACGGACAGCTGAGGATAGAGAGGTCCGTCTGATCGGTGATTCTCAGCCGTTGACCTGACGGTAGTCCTGGATGCTGTCTATGTCACGGATCCAGGATGTGTCGGTGAACAATGGCGTGAATACGTTGCAATCGCGTAATACTTTGCTTACTGTCCAGTCGTCAGGACATCGCAGTATGGATTCTTTTAGATTGTATGAATGGAGGACAGGGTGCCCCGGCACCTTGTCCTCTTCTGTCTTGCAGAACGGTCTGACCGCATCCCGGTCTTCCAGCAGAGGAACCAGAGCGGCGTAGTGTCCGGCCGTGATCAGCGGCATGTCGGCAAGGGATATGAAGAAAGGGGAACCTTCCGTGACCTCTGCCACTCCCTTCTTCGTGGAGGAGAACTGGCCGTTCCTGTAGTCGGGGTTGTCCACTATAAGCATCTCAAGCCTGGCATCGGTCTTCCCGATGAATTCCTTGCATGGAAGCAGGGCCTTCTCCACAGACCGGCGCCTGTATCCGGTCACCACGATCAGGGTGTCGGTTCCGTTGGTCTCCTTCGAATGGCTTTCCAGGAAACGCAGGGCCTGGAGGCAGCAGTGCGCCACCATGGGCATTCCGTTGTACGGCAGGAGCATCTTGTTCTCCTTTCCCATCCTGGACGATGTTCCGGCTGCGAGCATGACTATGTCCATGTGTTCCTCCTGTGCGTACATGGTACCACAACTCTTTACCAACGATTCCGCTTTTTCCTATAATTGCTGCCATGTTGGCCGTCTTCATCAATTGCGCGACAGTTATTGTGGGATCGCTCATAGGTCTTCTCGTGGGAAAACACCTGAAGGAGAGCTTCAAGGAGGTTGTTTTCGCATGCAGCGGCCTGATCACGCTTGTGATGGGGA
>JBGUMQ010000076.1:0-2472 GCA_045116915.1 Sphaerochaetaceae bacterium
GTTCGGCCTCGATGGCCTCCTGCCTTTCCAGCCTTGCGATCTCGGCACCGAGATCCGTGATCTCCTTCTCCATCCTTGCGTATGACGCATCGTCTTCCGCGGAGAGGACGCCGTTTTCCTGTCTGTGTGAATCGAGGAACGCCTTGGCGGCATTCCACACCGAAGCACGCTTCGTGCGAAGTTCATTGATTGTCATAGAGAATCTCCTAATGGTTCGTTTGTGTTGTCAGTATTTGAGAAGGTTCAGGCGTTCCATCAGACTGTCCACGGAACGGCCCTTTTCCATCTGTACGGCAGAAGTGCCGGCATTCTTCACGAGTTTGTTGATCAATACGTTGTTGGTCTGCTTCTGCGAGAACGAATAGGCGTCATCGTCATGGGTCCTCTTGTCATCCTCCATGAGGGCATCCGCGAATCCCATCTCGATCGCCTTGTTCGCATTCATCCAGGTCTCGCTGTCCATCAGTTTGCTCAGCCTGTCCCTGTCCAGACCCGTCTTGATCTCGTAGGCGTTGATGATCGACTGCTTGACCTGATCCAGCATCTCGATGGCCTTCTTCATGTCGGTATGGTCTCCGAACGCCATTGTCGCGGGGTTATGGATCATCATCAGGGCCGTCGGCGCCATGAGCACCTCGGTACCGGCCATCGCGACCACGGATGCCGCCGAAGCCGCGATTCCGTCGATCTTGACCGTGACCTTGCCCCTGTAGTCCATAAGCATCGAATAGATCTGGCTTGCCGCCACGCAGTCGCCACCCGGGGAATTGATCCAGATGACGACGTCACCCGTTCCCGAGAAGAGCTCGTCATGGAACATCTTCGGAGTCACGTCGTCGTCGAACCACGATTCCTCCGCGATCGTTCCGTAGAGCTCAAGGACGCGTGCCGGTTCTCCTTCCGCCAGATTCCTCCATTTCCAGAACTTCCTGTCCTTCATCGGATTCCTCCCGATCCTGTCCGTTTCCAGTTGCGAATGCACCCGCCTTGCCCAGCGGAAGCATGTTTCCGTTTATCAGGTACAGGTCCCCGCCTTCCTCGGCCGGAATCCTGTCCATGTTCTCCAGTTCCCTGATGTCGTTGGCGGACATCCAGCCGTTCTGACGTCCGACCGCATAGCCGTTCATCCTGCTTTGGTAGTCGCCCCTGAGAAGCCCGTCCACGTTGAACTTGAAGAAGAGCGTCTTCTTCTCGTCGCCGGCAAGCAACGACCGGGAAAGGCACTGCTCCCACCTCACGACCCAGGGATCCAGCGTGTACTTGACGAATTCAAGGCTCTGCTGCTCGATGTTGCTGAACGAGGATTTGTCCAGGTCCCCGACCATATGCGGCGGAACCCTGAAGATCCTGGCTATCTCGTTGAGCTGGAACTTGCGGGTCTCAAGGAACTGCGCCTCATTGGGCGAGATGCTGATCGGAACGTATTTGAGTCCTTCCTCGAGGACAGCCACCTTGTGGGCGTTGGAACTGCCTCCGTATGCGGCGTTCCAGGAATCACGCACCTTTGCAGGATCCTTGAGGATTCCAGGATGTTCCAGCACACCTGACGGGGATGCGCCGTTGGCGAAGAACTTGGAACCAAACTCCTCGCATGCGATGGCCATGCCTATCGCGTTCCGGGCCATCGCTATCGGCGAATACCCTACAAGCCCGTCGAATCCGAGGCCGGGTATGTGCAGGACATCCTCCGGAGACAGCTCGACCGCTCCTTCCTTCTTCGCGTTGGCTTCGTCTTTGTAGCGGTTGTACCTGTAGACGATCCGTCCGCTTTCGTCCCTGTCCACCTCCATGCGGTTGGGCATCAGTGGATACAGGGCCATGACGGAACCCTTCCCGTTGCGGATGATCTGGGCGTATGCGTTGCCCCAAAGCAACAGATGCGTCATCAGGGTCTCCCTGAAGACGAAGCTGGTCATCTCCGGGTTCGGCTCGTCATGAAGGAGGAAATACAGCGGATTGTCCACCGCCTTGTCCTTACTGCCTGAGTCCGTGTACCTGTACAGATGCAGAGGAAGACCGGCTATGGCTTCCGAAAGTATCCTGACGCACGCATATACGGCCGTCATCTGCATCGCGGAGCGCTCGTTCACGTTCTTGCCGGATGAAGAGCCGCCCATGAAGAAGCTGAAGGACGAGCCTGCGGTCCTGTCGGTCACGGGTTTGTCTCGTGACTTGAATATTGAGAACAAGTTCATTATTTATTGCTTTCCTTTGGTATCAGGGCATAAAAAAAGGCACCCGAAGGTACCTCATGGTTTCATTGTTTCACTCAAAAAACCGAATTTGCAGATCCGATGGCTTAGCGTTCATCATCCTGATTCTTTCTTGAACGCCAATTGTCATCTCCCCAATAAGACTTGCCGTCTTCAGCCGAGCGATGGCTTCCCATGCCGCTTCCTCCGGTCCTGGGCTTTCCGCATCTAGTGCATGTCGTACTGCTTCCGGGATTCAGGGTATCGCAGCTTCTGCAAA
>JBGUMQ010000077.1:0-3721 GCA_045116915.1 Sphaerochaetaceae bacterium
TCCTCTCAAGGCTGAAACGCTCGGTTGAAGTCCCTCCGGATGTGGATGCGCATGATACAAGGACCATGGTGAGGAGCAGTACAGGGAGGAGGATGAACCGTCTCACCGGTCAGGCCTCCGGACCAATGGTTTCCTCGTAGTGTTCCTGACCCAGGGCGAGGATGCGTGAGATGTGTTCATCGTTGAGGGAGTATATTACGTTCTTGCCGTCCTTCCTCCACCTGACCAGACGCGCGACCCTGAGGAGCTTGAGATGCTGGCTGGTGACGGACTGCGATATGCCCAGGTTCCCGGAGATCGTGTTGACGTTGGCCTCACCGGAATCGAGCATGAAGAGAATACGTAGTCTTGTGGGGTCGCCGAAGACCTTGAAGAAATCGGCGATGTCGGTCACTTCCTCTTCGGGAAGAAGGTTCTCAGCTTCCATTATCGTCTCCTGTGGTCCTGAGCCAAGTTTATCCTTGTCTCGAATCATAAATCAAGATAACCTGTCAGTTGTTACACGCAAAACACACATTGACGGAGAATCCGATGGGAAAGGCGAAAAAGGAAAGCGGACAGCAGCGCTTCGAGGAATACTACGGCTCGATATACGGCGACAGATGGCCCGCCCTGCGCGATGCACTGCTTCAGGACGCGAACCCGGTGTCCCTGTCCGACAGGCTCTGCGCCCCATACTATATGGACAAAGCCTCCATTCTGGCGGTATCAATGCTTCCTATTTCGGAAAACAATTGCGTTTTGGATATGTGTGCGGCCCCCGGAGGCAAAACCCTGAGCATTGCGCTTCGTCTGAACGGCACAGGGTCGCTTGTCGCGAACGACAGATCGGCCTCAAGAAGGAACAGGCTGATCAAAGTGCTGAACGACTGTCTGACTCCTGACCAGAGGTCCGTCATCAAGGTGACGGGACATGACAGCACCACCTGGTCGCTCCATGAACGCGACGCCTACGACAGGATCCTTCTGGACGCCCCGTGCTCATCCGAACGCCATGTGCTGACGGACAGCAGCGCACTGGCGCTGTGGAGCCCGTCCAGACCGAAACAGCTGGCCATCCAGCAGTTCGCAATGCTGGCCGCCGCACTGGACGCCGCAAGGGACGGAGCGTACATCCTCTACAGCACATGTTCCATATGCCCTCTTGAAAACGAACTCATAATCGATAAACTGTCCAAGAAGCGCGCCGGCCTTTTCGTCGAGGAGGATCTTGCCGCAGAACACCCGGAACTGACGGAGCAGTCGGAAGGCCTGTCGCACGGCCGCATCGTACTGCCCGATATCCATGACGGCTGCGGTCCGCTCTACTTCTGTCTGATCAGGAAAACGGCGCAGAAGCAGGAAGGAGGAATCCTATGACAGGCATCTATCTCATGACCATACTTCTCGGAATCATCCCGGTGTCCGAGCTCAGGGGCGCCATCCCCTACGCATACTTCAACGGTGTCCCTCTCTGGCTTTCGGCCGTGATCGGAGTGCTCTCCAATGCCCTTGTCCCGTTCATAGGATTCATCTTCCTTGGAACGCTGCACAAACTGCTGGACAAATGGGGAGCCTACCACCGCCTCTTCGAGAGGACCGTGGCCAAGGCAAGGACCAAGGTAGGAGAGAAGGTGCAGAAGTACGGCCTGTGGGGACTCATGGTGTTCGTCGCGATCCCGCTTCCGATAACCGGAGCCTGGACCGGAACGGTCGGGGCCTGGGTCCTTGGATTGGACAGGAAGAAAAGCATCCTTTCCATTTTGTTGGGAGTCCTTATTTCAGGCACCATCGTCACGACGGTGATATTCACGGGAGCAGGCATAGCCAGTCTGTTCACAAAGAACGTGAACATCTGACGATTCATCCAATTAATTTCAATACAATAAGTTGACTCAGTTGGTAAGCACGACTCCCGAATGGGGCGGAATCAGTAAGGAGTCCTTACAGATACTCACCTGCACATCATTGCGGCTTGTCAGGGCGATCTCCAGCCCGTCGATTCCCGGGGCGATCGTACCCCTGTCGGTCCGGTATTCCCTGCCCGACATGTTCAGAACGACCGCTGTGCATTTCCCGTCCTTCACGAACCTGTACGCAAGCACTCCTTCAGGGACTTTGTCGCAGAGGACCGCATCCGAGGAAGCGATCTCACCGCGCTGTTTCCTGAGCCTTATGATGTTCCTGTACAGGGCCAGCATGGAGCCTTCATCCTTTTCCTGACTCTCCACCGTCCTCTGCTTCCAGTCAACGGTATAGTTGGGCTCAAGCCAGGGTTCGGCGTTGCTGAAACCCATGTTCTGCGAGCAGTCCCACTGCATGGGCCGGCGTTCACCGTCGCGGCCTCTGAAAAGAGGCCAGTACCTCAGTCCCAGCGGATCCTTCATCATGCGGCGCGGCACATCCCTGCTCTGCATCCCGATCTCCTCGCCGAAATAGATGACGCTGGCGCCCCTCTGGATGAGAAGCCAGATGGCGAGCATCCTTGCCGTATCGTCGTCGTTCCCGGCCCTTGTGATGGCCCTGGGCACGTCATGGTTGGAAAGCACCCAGCACGGTGTCTTCCCCTTGTCCAATGCGCAGAGTTCATACCACCTGCGAGTCACGGCCCCGATGTTGCGTGCGTTCAGGCGCTGTTTGACAAGGGAGAACTCGAAGCACAGCTGCAGTTCGTCGTTGTCCTTTCCTGTATAGGACGCGCTCTGCTCCATCTGACCCTTGCCCTGGATCATTATCTCACCCAGCAGCGCCCGGTCGTCGTAGGAGTCGATGACTTTCCTCAGCTGGCGGATGTATTCGTGCGTGTACTCCGTGTTCCTGTCGTAAAGATGGTTCTGCATGTCGTAGGGCCTTGGTGTCTCCCCTATCATGAACGGATTCGACCTCATCTGCGGATCCTTGCCCACTGCGTTTATCACATCCAGCCTGAATCCGTCCACTCCCTTGTCCAGATAGAAGCGCACCTCGTCGAATATCGCCTGCCTGCACTGTTCATCGTGCCAGTTCAGGTCAGGTTGTTCCTTCAGAAAAGAATGCAAGTAGTACTGACCGCGGGTCTTGTCGTATGTCCATGCACTGCCGCCGAAACAGGCCTTCCAGTTGTTGGGAACCGTATCGCTCCAGATATAAAATGAGGAATACTTACTATCACGCAACTTGCTTTGCTGGAACCATTTGTGCATGTCGGACGAGTGGTTCAGAACCATGTCCATCATGACCTTGAGCCCCAGTTCGTGAGCCCTGCTTACCAAGTCGTCGAAATCAGCCATGGAGCCGAAAGCGGGATCTATGGCCCTGTAGTCCTCGACATCGTAGCCGAAGTCCTTCATGGGGCTCTTGTAGATGGGACTGAGCCATATGGCATCCACGCCCAGGCTTCTGATGTACGGCAGGCTTTCCGTTATCCCCCTCAGGTCCCCTATCCCGTCTCCGTTCGAGTCCCTGTAGCTGCGTGGATATATCTGATAGATTACAGCATTCTCATACCATCCCATGGAAGTCCTCCTAATGTAATCAATATCTATTTCGTTGAATATCAATATTCTTATGATATCATATCACTGCATTTTTCATATAAAAATAATGGAAATCAGTATAAAACCAATAAAAATGCTATCTGAATTATATAACTCAGATAGCATTTCAATACTCTTTCACAGTTGTTTCTTCTTAATTCTTATACTTCTTGAGGAATTCCTTGAGGGAGAATCTGATTCCGCCGGCCCAGCTCAGACCCATATCC